>DATHLY010000259.1:0-9068 GCA_035487655.1 Rhizomicrobium sp.
GATCGCGGCCTGGGGAGAGGGCCTGGCCTGTGGCTATCTGGCCTTTACGCGCATCGCCGGCTGATCAGCGAGCTGCGAATTCCGCCAGTTCTTTGGCGAAGCCGGGGAGCACCGCATCCCAGGCCCCGAACTTCTCCGGCCAGAAGACGCGGGTGTTGGGATACCAGGGATATTCGGCAGTGCCGAGTTGCGGCCAGCCGACACCGGCACTGAGGTACCAGACCTTTGCGCCCACGCTGGAGGCAGTGTGGGCCGCCGCAGTGGGAGCCGACAGGACCAGATCCAGGGCGGCGGACAGCGCAGCTAGGCCGTCAATGTCGTCCTTCAGGTCCAGCCCCTTCATCTGATGGATGGGGACGCCGAACTTCTCCTCGGCGCGTGCGATGTCGGCGGCGCAGTCGCCATACTGGATATTGACGAAGCTGATGCCGGGTGTCTTGAGGATTTCGCCCCAGCTGTCGATGGGCGAGAAATACTTGGCGCGCTTTGCCGTGAGCATCATCGAGCGCCAGCAGACGCCCACTTTCTTGCCAGGCAGAGCGGCCAACCGCTTCTTGAAATCCGCGACGCGCTTGGGATCCGGCAGCAGGAAGGCCTTGCGGGGAAATTTGTCGAGGCGGTCGCGCCAATGTTGCAGGGCACTGCCCATTGGCGCCCAGCAGTCCGGCTTGTTGGCTCCAGAGGCAAAGGGCACCAGACGCAGCGCCTTGTTGCCGTCCTTGTCAATCAGCGTGCGATCGTCATAGGTGCCGACCTCGGCTCTGGGGAAGGAGCGCTGATACAGCGGGATCATGCGCACATCGACACAAATCTGCAGCTTGCCTTCATCGCCAACCGCCGCCTGGGCATCGGGCAGGATGTTGGAGAACATGATTTCGTCGCCCAACCCCTGTTCTCCTACCAACAAAAGCTTCTTGCCGGCGAGGTCTTCGCCTTTCCAGCGCGGGGCCTCGATCATGTGGTGGAAGTAGCAGCGAAAGCGCTCATAGTTGCGGATTTCGTATTCCCGCCAACCTTCATCCAGCTTGCCAAGGCCGATCAGGCAGATGCTGCGCGAATGCAAGCTCTCAACGCGCTCGGCCGGGTCCACGCACAATTCGAGCGCCTTGTCATAGCATTCCAGCGCTTCCTTGCGGCGGCTGAGATGCTGATAGGCAAAGCCCAGATTGTGATAGGCGCGGGCGAATTTGGGTTCCAGCCGCGCAGCTTCCTCGTAGAAGATCAGGCTTTCCTCGGCGCGCCCTTCCTCGGCCAGGACGGTGGCCAGCGAATTCCACAGAATGGCCTCTTGCGGCATCTGATAGAGCGCGGCGCGCAAGGTTTCGATGGCTTGGTCCAGCTGGCCCATATCCGCCAGACAGCTGCCCAGATTGTTGTAGCCCAGCGGAGAGTCCGGACAGAAGGCGATATAAAGCCGGAACATCTTGATCGCGCCCTCGGTGAGCTTCAGATTCCAGGCGGTAAGGCCGAGGTTGATGAGAAGTTCCGGGTCTTCCGGATCCAGTTCGAATGCCCGTTCATAGGTCACCAGCGCCTTGTGCAAGTGGCCCATCCGCTCCAGCGCCATGGCGAGCACATGGAACGCCTTGGAATTCTCGGCGTCGAGTTCCGTGGCCTTGAGCGCCCACTGGCCGGCCTTGACCAGGTCGCCCTTGCGCCAGGACCGCACCGAGCGCTTGAGCGCGATATTGGAGCGGTGCCGGACCTTCTCCCGGACAACCTCGTTGACCAGCTCTTCCAGCTTGTCGATGGCCTGAAGGCGGGCATCCACCCCGGCACGCGTATCCAATGTTGGCTGGGGCAGGGCGGCCATATCCATCTCGGTTTGAAATCGGCCGTATCAAAACGGGTTTATCGTTAATCACTCGTTATCGAAAACATTGAAAAATGACGCATCGGCCGGGGCTGTGTGTTTCTGGCGACGAAAATGCAATGGGGCGCAAGCGTGAAGAACATCGCCGAACGTCTGGCCGACGTCTCGACTCATTACGGGCCGGTCCTGGCGAGCGTGGACGGCTTCGACGTGATCGACTGCCAGGCTTGTGGTTTTCGCCACATTGATCCGTTGTTCACCACCGAACAGCTGCGGAAATTCTACGAGACCGAGTTCTACGAGAGCGAACGCCCCGACTATTTCGAGCGCATGGAAGCCGATCGGGACTGGTGGACGCTGCGCTACCGGCACTATTACGAATTGCTGGAAGGGCATGCGCCGGGGCGCCGTCTCCTAGATGTCGGCTCAGGACCCGGCTATTTTCTGGATGCGGGGCGCGAGCGCGGCTGGCAAGTTCTGGGTTTCGAACCATCGCGCGCCGCCGCGGATTACACACGCGCGCGCGGCCTGGCGGTGGTCAATGAGTTCTTTTCCGCCGCCGCGGCAAAGTCGCATGGCCCCTTCGACGTCATTTCAATGAGCATGGTGCTGGAGCATGTGCGCGATCCGATCGGGTTGATCGAAGAGGCGAAGAGGCTTCTTGTCCCTGGCGGGCTGCTGTTCCTGGCGTCGCCCAATGACTTCAATCCGCTGCAGATGATCCTGTGGAAGAAGTTGGGTTTTCAACCCTGGTGGGTGAATCCCAAACATCATCTCAATTATTTCGACACGGCTTCGGCCAAGTCGGTCCTGCTGACCCGGCGCTTCGAGGTCCTGCATCTGGAAACCAGCTATCCGCTGGAAAATTTCCTGCTGGCCGGGCGCAACTATGTCGGCAATCCGGCGCTTGGCCGGGAATGCCACAACGAACGCAAGGCGTTCGAGAGCGCGCTCTTTCTTCACGACAAAGAGCGGATCAAGGCGCTGGCCGCCTCTTGGGCGGCGCAGGGCATCGGCCGCGAATTCATCATTCTGGGCAGGAAGCCGTGACAATCGCCAAGAGAATAGTCGGTCTGGTTCAGGCGCATCACCGAGGCTGGGCCGGCGCCAAGGATTTTTCCCTAGCCCAGGTCGGCGGCAAATACGCCGTGGAGGAAGTCATCGACCGGCTTCTGGCCATGCCCGCGATCGATGCGGTCATCATTGCGGTGCCCGACGATCCAGGCAATGAAATTTTCCGCGAGATCGCGGCGGCGCGCGAAGCCGCCTGTTTCTTCGGTTCGCGGGAAAATGTGCTGGAACGTTGCAAGCAGGCGCTGGATGCGGCTGGTGCCGATATCGCCGTACATGTCATGGGCCAACATTGTTTCGTGGATACCGCGCTGCTTTCGGACATGCTGGTTTTCATGGGCGAGTCGGGGGCAAGCTTTGTGTCTCTGCCGGATGCGTTCACCCCCTATTTCGCGGGCAAGATTTACACGCGAGCCTTGCTGGATGATGTCGGTGCTGCAATCGAGGCGCTCGGCGAAGACAGGGCGATCCATTTCGCCCGCTACGCCGCCTTCATCGAGCTTCACCGTGAGCGGTTCAACGCCAAGGTCTATGAAAATCTTCCGCAATACAGCCAGGGCTATCTGTTGAAGGTGCGCGACCTGGCGCGCGAGATCTTCTCGGACGACCGCATGCATGTGGATACCGAGCAGGCCAGCAAAATCTCCAATCCCCTGTTCGAGAGCTACGAGTTCGCCAGGAACCAGTTCGGCGCAAAGGACTGCGTGCTGGATATCGCCTGCGGCGACGGCTATGGCTGCCGGATCATGGCGGACCATGTCGGCCAGGTGCTGGGCGTGGACATCAATGAACCCCTGATCGCCGCCAACCAGCAAAACAACGAAGTGGCGAACATTTCCTACGGCGTGGACGACTGTTTTGCCCTGTCGTTGGAAAATGGCGCCGTCACCGGTGCCACCGCCATGGAGTTGATCGAGCATCTGCCGGTGGATCAGGTCGACAACTTCGTAAAGGAAGTGCGCCGCGTGGTGGCCCCTGGCGGCAGTTTCATCTGCTCCACGCCACAGAACAGTCATGGCGATATTCCCGTCGTGCCCTGGCATGTGAGGGAATATTCCGTCGCCGAACTCCGGGCGATGCTGGAGCGTCATTTCGCCAACGTCAAAATCCTTTCCTCCAAATCCGGCGGACGTCTTACCGAGTGCGAGACCGGACAGAAAATGGTTGCCCTATGCCGCTAGCCCAGCCTGAAATCCGTTCCGCCCCTTGCGAAGGCGCCGACCTGGTTCTTGACGCCTTCCTGCGCCATCAGGTGAAACACGTCTTCATTTTTCCGGGCGGCACCATCGCGCCCATCCTGGACCGCATCGAGAAGCGTTCCAGAATCGAGATCGTCTGTCCTCGCACCGAGCAGGGCGCCGGCTATGCCGCCCTGGGCTATGCCCGAATGACGGGCGAGACGGCGGTGTTCATGGTGACTTCGGGCCCCGGCGTGACCAACGCGGTGACGCCCATCGCGGATGCCTATTATGACAATATTCCGCTGGTGGTGATCACCGGCCAGGTCGGGACATCCGACATGCGCGGCGACCTGCCGGTGCGTCAGCGCGGCTTCCAGGAAGTCGATACGGTCGAGCTGATGAAGCCGATCACCAAACGGGCATTTCTGGTCAAGGATATCCGCGAGCTGCCGGATGTGATGGAACAGGCCTTTTTCCTGGCCCGCTCGGGACGCCGCGGTCCTGTCGTGGTGGATTTGCCGATGAATGTGCAGCGGGGCAGCGCCGAGGACTGGCGGCTACCCGCCAAGCGGACCGATGTCCTGCCTTTTGTGCCCGCGGACAAGATCGAGACCCTGGCACGGTGGATCGCTGAGGCTGAGCGGCCGGTGATTCTGGCCGGTGGCGGTGTGATCGCCGCGAACGCGCAAGCCGAACTGCGCGATCTCGCCGATACGTACCGCGTTCCGGTGACCATGAGCATGCCGGGCACGGGTGCCTATCCCTCCCAAGCGCGGTTGTCGCTGGGCTTGTGCGGCTATGCCGGCAGCCAGTACGCCAATCTGGCGATGTACAAGTCCGATCTACTGATCGGGATCGGGACGACCTTCCACCTGCGCCAGACCGGAAGCCTGCCGGACAAGACCTTGGAAAAGGGCCGCATCGCCCGCATCGACCTGGATGTCAACGAATTGCGTCATAGCCGCGTGCCGTTGGACCTGGAGATCAATGCCGACGCCAAGGCGGCTCTAACGGCTTTGCAGCGCGCGTTGGAAAGCAAAATCGCACCCAAAACCGCGGCCTGGCTTAATCGTATCGAAGGCTGGAAGGCGACCTATCCGCTATTGCCGGGTAAGCCCGGCAAGCTGCCCAAGCCGCAGGCCGTCATCGAGGCAGTCAACAAGGCGGTGCGCGACAAGAATGTGATCGTCACCACCGGTGTGGGCCAGCATCAGGTGTGGGTGCCGCGCCATTTCGATTTCGATGCCCCCGACCGCATGCTGCTGACCTCATCCGGTCATGGCACCATGGGCTTCGATCTGCCCGCCGCCATCGGCGCCAAGATCGCCCATCCCGATGCATCCGTGATCTGCTTTGTCGGCGACGGCAGCCTGCAGATGAACATCCAGGAATTGGCCACCATCGTAGAGCGCAATCTCGATATCAAGATCGTGGTGCTGGACAATCACGCGCTTTCCATCGTGGCGCAGTTTCAGCGCCAGAACTGGAAATCGCATCCCGCCACCGGCGACAAATACAATCCGGATTTCGCGGCGATCGCGCTGGCCTATGGCATTGTCGGGATCACGATCACATCGCCCGACGGTTTGGCCGACAAGCTTGGCCATGCCTTGAAGCACAGGGGACCGGTGCTGATCCACTGCCATGTGGATCCGGAAGAAGACCTGCTCCCCATGCTGTTGGGCGGCCGCACTCTGGACGACATGTCGCATGACTCGTCATTCTGAGACAGCAAAAATCGCGCTGGTCACGGGGGCGGGCAGTGGCATCGGCCGCGCCTCGGCCTTGGCGCTGCTCGCGGCCGGTTATCGCGTGGCCTGCGGCTACAATCGAAACCGCGCCGGCGCGGAAATGATCGAGAAGAGCCGGCCGGGCGCGTTTGCCGTGAAGATCGACATCGCCAGCCGGGCGTCGGTGAAGCGCGCCATTGCGGTGTCACGCCGGCATTTCGGCCGTGGCTTCGACATCGTGGTCAACAATGCCGCCCTGGTGCAGGAAAAGCCGTTCGAGACCATCACCGATGCCGATTGGGACCGCATGCTGGCGGTCAATCTGCGCGGCGCCTTTATCGTGGCGCAGGAATGTCTGCCCGCCATGCTGGCACGCAAATGGGGCCGCATCATCAATATTACCTCGATTGGCGGACAGTGGGGCGGCATGCGCCAAGTCCACTATGCCGCGGCCAAGGCGGGACTGATCAACTTCACGCATTCGCTGGCCCGGCTCTATTCCGGTGCCGGCATCACTGCCAATGCCATAGCGCCAGGACTGGTCGCAACCGACATGATCCGCAAGGAACTGAAATCCAGGGCCGGCAAAAGCAAGGCGGCGCAAATTCCTGTGGGCCGTATCGCCGAACCGGAGGAGATTGCCGCGGGCGTCGTCTATCTGGTGTCGGAGGCGGCCGGCTATGTCACGGGCCAGACCCTGAACATCAATGGCGGAATGCTGATGTCATGAAGACGCTGCTAATTCTCGGCGCCGGCAAGGAACAGGTCGCGGCCATTTCCGCTGCCAAGGCCAAGGGCATCGGCACCGTGGTGCTGGACATGAACCCCAAGGCCGATGGTCGCGCCTTGGCGGATGAATTCCAACTGGTCAGCACCCGCGACCGTGACGCCATCGTGAGATTCGCAAGAAGCTATCCTGGCAAGATCGACGGCGTGATGACCATCGCCAGCGACATTCCGCATATGGTCGCCGCGGCAGCCGAGACTTTGGGCGTGCGTCATATTCCGCTGGCGGTAGCGGAGCTTTGCGTTCACAAGCTGCACATGAAGGAAAGACTTCGCAAGGCAGGCGTGAATGTGCCGCCTTTTGCGCGCATCTCTTCCCTGGACGATCTGAAAGCCTTCACCGCCAAAGTTGGTTTTCCGGTGGTCATCAAGCCGGTGGATAATTCCGGCGCCCGCGGCGTGCAGCGGCTGACGAAGAACATGGATATCGCCCAGGCGCTCGAATATTCACGCGGCTTTGCCTATGGGGATGAGGTGATCGCCGAGAAATTCATCGGCGGGTTGCAGATCAGCACCGAAGGCCTGATGCATGAGAATGTGTTCCATTGCACCGGCTTTGCGGACCGCAATTATGCGCGGCTGAGCGATGCGGTGCCCTTCATGGTCGAAGATGGCGGCGACATTCCCACCATCCTCAATGCGCGCGACAAGGCACTGGTCGAAGCGGAGTTCGAAAAGGCGGCGCGGGCGCTGGGCATTGATTGGGGTCCTGCCAAAGGCGACATGATTTTCGGCGAGGACGGCAAGCCCTATGTGATTGAGATCGCGGCACGATTGTCCGGCGGCAATTTCTGCTACGACAAGGTGCCATGGTCCACCGGCGTGGACATTGTGGATATCCTGGTGGACATGGCGGTCGGAAACCCCATCGATCCATCACGCTTCAGCCCCACGCGCAGTCTCGCCACCTCGCAGCGCTATTTCTTCCCGAGGTCCGGCAGGATCAGGGATATTCACGGCCTGGCCGCGGCACAGTCCATGCCGCATATCCGCAAGGTGGATGTGTGGGCGAAGACAGGCGAGACGATCGCGGCGGCGGAAAATCATCCTTCGCGCGTCGGCTATGTCATCTCCTGTGCTCCCACGCGGCAAGAGGCGGTCGCCGCCGCGCAAGCTGCCATTGCCCAGGTCGAATTCACGGTGGAGGCCTGAGATGGTCAAGTTCATCGCCGAAGTCTCCAGCAACCACGCCCGGGACCTTGGCCGTTCCTTGGCATTCGTGGATGCGGCGGCCGACTGCGGTTTCGATGCCGTGAAATTCCAGCTCTTCCGTGTTGCCCAGCTGTTCGCGCCCGAAATATTGGCCAAGAGTCCGCAACACCGAAAGCGCGTGGCCTGGGAATTGCCGGTTGCGCATCTGGAGCCGATCGCCCGCCGCTGCCGGGAGAGAGGCGTGGAATTTTCCTGCACGCCTTTTTATTTGGAAGCGGTAAAGGAGCTGGAGCCTTATGCCGCCTTCTACAAGGTGGCGTCCTATGAGCTGTTGTGGAATGACCTGCTCAAGGCCTGTGCCGCCACCGGAAAGCCGGTGATTATTTCCACCGGCATGGCGATCATGCCCGAGATCAAGGCCGCCGTCGCCACCCTGGAAAAGGCGGGGGCCAGCGACATCACCGTTCTGCATTGCGTCTCAGCCTATCCTTCGCCGCCCGAGCAATCCAACCTGGCGGCGATCGAGGCCATCCGCAGGGAAACAGGCGCCAAGATCGGTTGGTCGGACCATTCGCGCTCGCCGGCGGTGATCGAGCGGGCGGTGCATCACTGGAACGCCAGCACCGTCGAACTGCATCTGGACCTGGACGGTACCGGCGAGGAATACCATACCGGCCATTGCTGGCTACCGCAGGAGATAGCACCCGTGATCCGCCGCATCCGCGAGGCGTTCACGGCTGACGGGAACGGCTTCAAGGAGCCGGTGCCTGCCGAGCTGCCGGACCGCGAATGGCGTGCGGATCCTTCGGATGGACTGCGCCCCTTCAAGCATGTGCGCGAAAGCTGGACGCCGGCCTGATGTCCGGCTCAACCCAGTCGCGCCCGGTGGTTGCCGTCATCCAGGCGCGGATGGGCTCCTCGCGCCTGCCGGGCAAGGTTCTGATGCCGGTTGCGGGAGAGCCGCTGCTTTGGCACATCCTGCACAGGCTAAATAAGTGCCGCATGGTGGATGCGGTTGCGGTTGCCACTTCCACCGATCCGGGCGACGACGCGATCGCGCAATTCTGTGCCGATTCGGGCGTGACCTGCGTTCGCGGACCGCTGCACAATGTGCTGGAGCGCTACCGGCTGGCGGCTGCCAAAACAGTCGCTCAAACGCTTTTGCGTGTGACCGGCGATGCGCCACTGATCGATCCTGGTCTGATCGACTATCTGGTCTACACGATAGTCAAGGCGGGCGCAGACTATGTGCAATTCGAAACCGGTACTCTATGCGCCCATGAGGGCGTCGACGTGTTCTCTCGGCGGGCGCTGGATTGGCTGATAGATCATGCG
>DATHLY010000260.1:0-11543 GCA_035487655.1 Rhizomicrobium sp.
GAGCAAGCGCTGGCGCTCGCGCCCAATGACACCAGGGTGCTGTTTGCCCTTGGCAACACGGCCAGCCAGTTGGGACTGGGCGGAGTGGCGGAACAGTTCTTCCGCCAGGTGCTGGCGCTGGAACCCGCCCGCCTGGAGGCCATCGTCAATCTCGCCAGTCTGCTGACCGGGACCGCCCAATTTGATGCGGCCATCGCGCTGCTGGAGCCGGCCCTGGCGCGCGAACCCGAAAGCCCCGAGCTTCACCTGACACTGGGGTCCGCCTTGCGGGAAAAGGGCAATTTTCCTCAAGCCCGCATGCATTACGAGGCGGCCTTGGCCGTCCGCCCCGACTTTGCCCCGGCGCTGTCCAATCTGGCGGACATGGTGAGTGATGCTGGTGACCGCCAAACTGCCCGAACACTGTACGACAGGGCCATCAAGGCAGACCCGAAGAACCCCCAGGCCCGGCTGAACCGCGCAATGCTGCATCTGTTGAACGGCGATTTGAAGGATGGCTGGCGCGATTATGCCGCGCGCATCGACGTGCCGGGCAAGGTGCCGGCGCCGGTGGGTGAACAGCGTTTGGCGCCCTGGACCGGCAGCCCGCTAAAGCGGCTCCGGCTGCTGGTGCGGGCCGAACAAGGCGTGGGCGACCAGATCCTGTTCGCGAGCCTCATTCCCGAATTGGCGGCACGCGCCAAGGCGGAAGGCGGCAGTGTGGTCCTGGAATGCGAGCCCAGGCTGGTGCCGCTTTTTGCGCGCTCCTTCCCCGATGCCACGGTCTGTCCGGCCGCGATCAAGACCATCGGCGGTAGGCCCGTGACCGATTATGGCTGGCTGAAAAAAGCGGGCGGCGCCAATGCCGCGATTTTGATGGGTAGCCTGCCCAAATACCTGCGCGGCGCCCTGACGGATTTTCCCAATCCCCACAGCTTTCTGGTGCCCGATGCGCAGGACAAGGCGCGCTGGAGAGAATTTTTTGCCCAGAATGGGAAGAGGATCATCGGCATCAGTTGGCGCAGCGGCAAGGTCGGGGGCGGCGACCGCATGCTGCAATATGCGCCGCTGCAAGACTGGGCCCGATTCCTGCGCGACATCGATGCCACTTTTGTCTGCGCCCAATATGCCGCTGCGGATGAGGAGATCGCGGCGCTGGAGGCGATGAGTGGTCGAAAAATTCTTGTTCCCGAAAAATTGGACCAGAAAAACGAATTGGACCGGAGCTGTGCCATGCTGGCCGCATTGGACGTTCTGATCAGCGCGCCGACTGCCGTTTCCTGGCTGGCGGCTGGCGCGGGCGCACGGACCTTGAAGTTGCTGTATGGCCCGGCCTGGACGGCCATGGGCCAGATCCATGAACCCTTCGCGCCGGCCTGCGAATGCATCGTCCCTGCACAGCTCGGTGACTGGAACGATACTTTCCGTCAGGTGGCTACAAAGCTTCTCTAATCGGCACGCGGACTTGAGTCAGCGCCGAAGTCAGATCCGCTGCGATGCGCGCGGCGCCCTGTCCATCCAAAAGCGCCATGCCCTGTTTGCGCATCTCACGCCGGGCCGCCGGCTTGTTCAGCAGCCATTGCAGGAAGCGCACAATGTCGGCATCGGAGACCTTGTCCGCCAGGCCCAGATTGAGCCCCATGCCCGCATCCGCGAAAGCCGAGGCGGACAGGACATGGTCTTGGGTCAGTCCGAGATAAATGGCGGGAATGCCGCAGGCTGCCAGCTCATAAGCGGTCACGCCGAAAGCGCACACCGCCACATCGGCGCTGGCATATTCGACGGACAGATCGTCGGCGCCCTCCACCGTCTCATAATTCCTCTTCAAGGCCATCAGTCCGCGCGCCACCGCGCTCGCGTCCTTGGTGCCCGTGCCGATGACGAAGCGGACGCGATAGGCGGTGTCCAGCGCCGCCAGCGCCTTGCCCATGCGCAAGGTCAATCCATGCGGATCGCTGCCGCCCATGGCCACCAGCACGGTGGGGCGTGAACCGGGCGCGCGCTTGCGCACCAGATTGGGATTGAGCCCCAACACGGCCCACTCCCAGCCGATGCGCGGCAAGGTTTGAGACCCCTGCCAGCTCAGCGTCAAGGCGCCCGGCACCGGTGGATAATAGGCATAGTCGCTGGCCAGGCGGCGCTCATGACCGTCATCAATCACTGCGGTCACCGCGACGCCACGTTTCAATTCTTCCAGTTCGGCACGGCTGGGACCCTCGCGGCCGTCCAGAATGAGCAAGTCCGGTTTGTTCGCCCGGATCAGATTCTCAAGGTTAAAGGGATGTTCCAGCATGATCACGTCAAAGCCGGCACGGCGGATCGGCGCGGCCGCATCTTCGCTGCCATTCAGCGCGAAGATTGCACCGATGCCTTGCTGATCGCGCAGCGCCCGCGCCAACTCCACCATTCGCTTGACATGGCCATAGCCGAACTCGCCGCCGCCATCGCAGCGAATCAGCGCCAGTCGTTCCGGCGCGCCGCCGTCGAAGGGCCGGACCAAGGCCGATTTTACCGGTGCCGGAAGAGCCTTCAGCTCGGGCTCGCGTTCCAGCAGCAGCAGCAAGTCCTCCAGCGAGGCCTCGCCGGCCTTCGCGGCCAGCCGGGCATGAACCGCTTCCACAAAGGCCAGGTCGTTGGGCGTGTCGACGGTAATCTGGCCCTGACCCTTCAGCGGCCCATAGGCCTGGGCGCGGACGATCCGCACGAATTCGGGATGCAGGCGGAGATATCCGGTCACCTGCGTGCGCGCCGCCGGATCCTGCGCGGCATCCATCATCAGGCGGTCCAGGGCGCGGCGGCTGAAAGCCTCCACACCCTCATGGGCGCCTTCGTCTTGATCCGGCAACAGGACGTAATCGCCATCCTGCTCAATCAAGGTGGCGACCAGATGATCCACCAGACCGGCATCAAGGAAGGGCGCGTCGGATGAGGCCTGCACGATGATGTCGGCATCCAGCTTTTCGGCGGCGCGGGCATAGCGCGCCAGCAAATCGTCCTCGGGGCCGCGCAACACGGTGACACCTTGCGCATTGCACCAATCCACGATCGCATCGTCGGCGGGATTGGAGCTGGTGGCGACCGCAATCTCTTCGAGAAGGCGACACGCCTTCAGCCGGTGCACGACGTGCCACAAAAGCGGCTGACCGGCGATCGGCTTGAGCACCTTTCCCGGCAGGCGGGTAGACTCCATGCGCGCCTGGACCAAAGCGACGACGCGGACATGCTCGCGTTCGCTGGCGCCCCGGATAAGTTCTGAATCGGATTCGCTGGCCATTAACCGAATCTAAAGAGCGCATGGCTAAGAAGCGGTTAACGGGCCGGAAACCCGCTATGATCAGAGACCATGCTTGCCATGACAAAAACGCTCCTGATTATTTCCGGTGGCGAAAAATCTGTGGAAATCACCCGCAGGCTGCGCGACATGGGCCATGCGGCGGTGGTTTCCGATTCCGATCCACAAGCTCCCGCATTCGCCTTGGCCGATTCCTGCCTGATCGCCGATGTGCATGGCGCCAGCGAAACCGCCGCGGCGGCGGAGCGCTACAGCCGCAAGATCCGCCGGATAGACGGGGTTCTTTCGGCCGCGGACGCCCCCCTCACCGCCGCCATGGTTACCGACCGGTTAAAATTGTCCGGTCCGCCGGCGCATGTGGCGGAACTGATCGCGGACCGGCTCTTGATGCGGCGTAGTTTCGCCTCGGCCGGCATTGCAACGCCCTGGCATGCCGAAATATTCACGCCCCAGGATCTGCAGCGCGCGGTCATTGGGCGCGGCCGCGATCTTGTGGTCAAGCCCGTGGAGAATCGAGGAACCAACGGCGTCACGCGACTGGCGACAACAAGCGACTTCGCGGCCGCTTTTCAATTGGCGCGGTCCCATTGCGCCAGCGAGCGCGTGTTGGTGGAACAGGAGCTGCAGGGCCTCCAGTTCCACGTCGCCGGCTTGATGCTGCAGGGAACTTGTCACCTGCCGCATGGTGCGGAACCTGTCCTGTCCGAGACATGCGGCCGCGCCGCGCTGGCATTGGGGTTCTGCGACGGCCCCCTGACCTGCGAGATCGTGGTCCATCAGGATGTGGCACATGTTGTGGAGATCTCACCGCGGCTCGACGGGCCGCTGTTCCTGGCTGCTGCAACCAAAATGGCATTGGGTGACAAGCCCTCGCCCGATGATTTACGCGGTTGAAACTGTTTTTTTATTGAACCCCCTCCGGGTCATGGCCCTAGCGGATGGTCGCCGCACGGAGTGAGGCCGATCAGCGAAAGGTCCAGTGGACCTTTCGCCGGCCGAACGCGGCTCGAGATTATAGAATTATCCAGGAATCTCGAGCGAGGCATTCCGCCGAGCGACCATCCGCATCCGACAGATCCCTTCCTCCGTGAGCCGCGGCGCACGGAGTGCGTGAGCAGGTCCAGTGGACCTGCGAGAGCGGCGAACGCCGCGAGCTTGGGCGAGCGGCCGAAGCGAAGCCGCTGGAGGGGGAAGGTGTCGCAGCGAAGGTGAGTAGCGACAGCGTACGAACGCGCAGCAGACCTGAGCTGCGACGGATGGGGGTCAACAAACAAAAAGGAAGGACGGAGAACCGAGGTTCTCCGTCCTTCCACTGCCCACCAGATAAAACTCTTTTCCCTACGCCCCGGGGCGGATGCCGCGCTTTTTTGCGGTCATCCGACGTCGGCTGGCGATGGGCGGCCCCCTCTTACAATCGAGTGTAGGCCGCCCATGCCTTGGCTTAGCGGAACAGCGACAGGATGGTCTGCGGCTGCTGATTGGCGATCGACAGAGCTTGAACGCCCAGCTGCTGCTTGACCTGCAAGGACTGCAGCATGGCGCTTTCCTGAGCCATGTTGGCGTCGACCAGGTTGCCGATGCCGGCGGTCAACGTGTCAGACAGCTTCTGCGAGAAGGTCGCCTGGATCGAGAACTTCGCGGCGCCCGAAGACAACTGGGCGAGAGCCGAGTTGACGTTGGTCAGCGAGGTCTGGATGGTGGCAACCAGCGTGGAAGCCTTGGCCTGGGTGGAAATCGTGGCCGTAGTCTTCAAGGTCACGATGGCGCCCGACAGCTTCAGGTTCTGGGCCGCGGTGGTGATGCGGCGGCTGCCGTCGGCAGAAGCCAGCGCGGTGATCTGAGTGGTCGAACCGTTCACCAGGTTGAAGCCGTTGAACACCGCGTTCTTCACGATCGTGGTGATTTGATCGCGCAGGGCGGTGAAGTTGGCATTCAGGGCCTGACGGCTGGCGGTGTCCAGCGAGGAGTCAGCCGCGGCAAGCGCCTTGGTCTTGAGTTGGATCAATAGGTCCGAAATCGACTGACCGGCCGACAAAGCGACGTCGATAGCGGACGTGCCATTGTTGATCGAGTTGATGACGGCCGAATAGCCCGCCACCTGACCGCGCTGGTTCTGGGCGATCGCGTAGATCGCGCCGTCATCGCGGGCCGTGGCGACCTTCAAGCCGCTGTTGATGTGGGACTGGGTCTGAGCCAACTGACCCTGGGTGGCAGCCAAGTATTCCAGTGCGACGAGCGCACCGTTATTGGTGTTGACGCTAAAAGACATTTTGGTCTCTCCGTTCTGGGGTAATGAGCATTGCTCTTGGGCGTTTTGCCCGCGTGTGCATTGGCAAGCCCCATGCCGAACGGAGGTAATGTCTGGTTAAACATCGATTTTGCCTTGGGGAGGAAAATGCATCCCGGCGATAATTGCCGCGCACGCTTTCCCACCCGGCAAAAATTTCCCCACCCGGCAAAAACTGCCGGGCTGGCTGGGCAAATACTTCCACTTTTCAGAAAAGTAAGATGCGAAAAAGCCAGCAAAACCAAGGAAAATATTGGTTCACGCCGGCACAGAGCAAAGTTAATGAGTGTTACGCCATCTGGGCTCGGCAGCCCAGCAAGCGGTCCGTAGCGCGAGGACTAATGCCGTCAAAACAAGAATGGGCGGTGCAAAGCACCGCGAGCAGGTAGGCGTGGTCCGTAGCGGCCGCGTGCGGACGAGTGCGAAAGCGAAAAGGGGCGGCGCTTGCGCGCCGCCCCTCCCGAAAAGCCCCCTTTGAAAAGGTTCTACTTGAACAGCGACAGGATGGTCTGCGGCGCCTGGTTGGCGATCGCCAAAGCCTGAACGCCCAGCTGCTGCTTGACCTGCAGCGACTGGAGTCTGGCACTTTCCTGCGCCATGTTGGCATCCACCAGATTGCCGAGGCCCGCGATCAGGGTATCGGACAATTTCTGCGTGAATGTCGCTTGGATCGAGAATTTCGCCGCGCCGGACGACAGCTTGGCCAGCGCCGAATTGACGTTGGTCAGCGAGGTCTGGAGCACCGAGATCAGGGCCGAAGCCTTGGTCTGGGTGGAGACCGTGGCGGTGGTGGTCAGGGTGATGATGGCGCCGGACAATTTCAGGTTCTGGGCGGCGGTGGTGATGCGGCGGGTGCCGTCGGCGGAAGCGAGCGCCTGAACCTGTGTGGTGGAGCCATTGACCAGGTTGAAGTTGTTGAAGACGGCGTTCTTGACAATGGTGGCGATCTGATCGCGCAAAGCGGTGAAGTTGGCGTTCAACGCCTGGCGGCTCGCGGTATCGAGCGAGGGGTCGGCGGCGGACAGCGCCTTCTGCTTCAACTGGATCAGCAGGTCCGAAATCGACTGACCGGCGGACAAGGCCACGTCGATCGCCGACGAGCCGTTGTTGAGGCTGTTGATCACGGACGAAAAGCCGGCAATAGCGCCGCGCTGGTTCTGGGCAATAGCATAGATGGCGCCATCATCCTTCGCCGTCGCGACCTTGAGGCCGCTATTGATCGCGCTCTGGGTCTGGTCGAGCTGGCCCTGAGTGGCATTCAGATACTGCAGCGCGACTTGCGCGCCGTTGTTGGTGTTGACGCTGAAAGACATGGACTACTCTCCGTTTCATCTGGTGGCGAACACGCGTTCTGCGGACCTGGGCAAGGCCCGCACCAGCATTTGCAACGCGCGTGCCATGTGATTAACCGGATAAGTAGCGGATTTTCTTCGTATATCTTTCTTAATGACCCTTAACCATTAGGCACGATCTGCCGGATGCGGAATTTGTTGCCGGAAGCGGAGGGCAAAAATTGGATCGGAGCTTGGGGGGATTTTATTTCATTGAACCCCCTCCGGCCTCGACTATCACGCAGCCGCTTTGCGGCTGCGCCCGTCGAGGCCACCTCCCCCTTTGTGGCGCTTTGCGCCAAAGGGGGAGGCGGGTCTTGACCCTAGCGGATGGTCGCCGCGCGGAGTGAGGCCGATCAGCGAAAGGTCCAGTGGACCTTTCGCCGGCCGAACGCGGCTCGCGAACATGCTATTGTCCAGGAATCTCGAGCCCGGCATTCCGCCGGGCGACAAGCAGCATCCGAAAGATCCCTTCCCCCTCGCGGTGAAGCCGCTGGAGGGGGAAGGTGCTACAGCGAAGTGTCGGCGTAGCCGACCTGAGCTGTGACGGATGGGGGTAAAAAAAATAAAGTGCCCAAAAACAAAAAAGCCGGCGCGAGGCACCGGCTTTTCCAACTCAAGCTTTCCAATCGGGTTAGCTGGCCTGCAAGCCTTGCATAATGGTACGATTGATTTCGATCAAAGGATCAAGCGGCGCTTTCTCCCGCGTCACGCTGCGGGAATATTTCGCCACCCACAGGGACAACGAAATGATCTTGGCGCGGACGTCCTGGGTAAGGGCGTTGCGATCGTCCATGCAGTCGGCGGCCAAGGTTCTCCACAAGCGGCGGTTCCAGTCCACGGCCTCGACCAGCGGCGTTCCCACCGCATTGGTTTGCTTGGCCGTGAGCAGGGCGCCCGTGACCTGGCCGAACAGCCGGTATTCCGTGACGCGGGGGTCCTCGGTCGCGGCCTGCGCGGCCTTGTAGGCTTTAAGGCTCATAGTTCAATCGCTCCTGTTCCAATTCGAAAAGCTTGCGGCACGCAATCAAGGCCTTGTAATAGGCGCCCTGCGCCACATCGCGGCTGATGTCCACGCACATGGCCAGGATGGAAGGCGTGCGGATGGCCCCCATGAATTCGGTCATCCGCAGGGCGAATTCGTTATAGGGTTCCTCGCTGGCCTCGCCGTCCAGGTACATCATCATGATGGCGAGATAGATGCGCCGCGCCGGGGTGTTGGCGTCCTCTGGCTGCATGATGTCTTTTTCGCGCAGCAGGCAGGCCTTGTTTTGAATCACCAGGCTGGTTCTCTTATCGCCGTTGGCCAAAACCGCGCCGTTCAGCACGAACTTTTCACCGGGTTTTAACGACAATTTCAGCGGCATAGAGCCTTTTCCCTCTGGAACTGAGAGGAGAATAGGCAGGAGCGCGTTAACAAAAGCCTGACGGTTCCGGGCTAAATCGTTGACAAGACGTTAATCATAAGAGGCCGGCCGGAGCACGAAGTGAAAGGGCCGGCCGCGCGATCTGGGATTCCAGCCGGCATCCATCGCGCGACGGATATCTGGCCCCAGCCGATCACGGTCAATGTCGGGGCGTGCGACCCTGGAGCCTTCCCGGAAGGGATATTCCAGGACAAGCTCGCGATGGGCTTCGTCCTCGCGCTCCACCGACAGACGCAAGCCGACATGATCGCCCCCAGGGCTCCAAATCTGCTCGCTTTTCAGCGACCAGCGCAGCGGATAGCCGTCCACTTCCAGCCTGCCACTTAATTCGCGCTTTTTCCGTTTTGTCATCTCAAATCCCATAGCGCGAGAAATTTCGTGGGCAAGCCTCTCGATTTGTTAGGCGCGAGGGATTTTGTGGCGTGAGCAGAAGCGCCGAGCGACGTGTACAAGACGTACACGAGCGAAGGCGCGACGAACTCACGACACAAAAGACCCGCGCCTATTGCTGTTGTTGTTGGTGATAGAGGCGCTCCGGCATCGACGCCGTCGGCGGCGGCGACACCATCGGGCGGGCAACTTTCAGGAAATCCTCATGGCGCACCGGCGCGGGCGTCGGTTCCAGCGATACCGCGATGGAGAGTTCGCTGTCGGCGCCCCCTTTATAGGTGCCCCGGGTCGGCGGCACGTCGGCATAGTCACGGCCCACGGCGGCACGGACATGGCGCTCGCAGGCCATAATATTGTTGGTGGGGTCAAATCCCACCCAGCCCAGCGACGGCAGATAGGCTTCCACCCAGGCATGAGTGGCGTTGGCGGAGGAACGGTCGCGGCTGCCCTTGTGATAGAGGTAACCAGAGACATAGCGGCAGGGGATGCCCCAGCGCCGTGCGATCGCAGTCATGATATGGGCGAAGTCCTGGCAGACGCCGCGACGCTGTTCCAGCGCCACTTCGATGGGCGAATTGACCTCGGTGACCCCGGATTCATAGTCAAAGGAATCGTAGATGCCGCGCTGCAGGGTGCGCAGCGCCGTGAGGGGATCGCCAACCGGCTTTTCCAGATCGGCGATCTTTATGAAGCTTTCCAGTTCCGGCGAGGAGCGGGCGAAGCGCGAAGGCTCCAGCATGTCGAAATGGTCGTCGCTGAGATTGAATCCGTTGTAGCGGCTCCATTCCAGGGAATCGAGACGGTCCGGCCAGGGCCGTAGGGAGGAGATCTCCACCGTCGCCTGGGCCTCGATCCGCAATTCCTCATGCTCGCGCAACAGATTGAAGTGATAGACGGCGTTGCCCAGATGATCGGTATAGGCATAAAGCTGGGCCCGCGGATTGGTGGAGATCTGAAAGGAGCGCAAGGTTTGCGGCCCTTCGGAGCGCGGCTGCATCCGAATCTCCATCACGGACTCGCGCACCGGGGCGGAGTAACGAAAACGGGTGACGTGACGGATGGAGTAGAACATCAGGAAAGCTCCCCACCCACTTTTAGCTCGAGCGCCGCACTCCGCGGCGCGCCCCTCCGCTGCGGCGGAAGGGAGTCATGAAAGTAAATTGAATCTCGAGCGCCGCATTCCGCGGCGCGACGCTCCGCATCCGCCAGCTCCCTTCCCCCTTCGGCGCGCAGCGCCAGGAAGGGGGAAGGTGTCGCAGCGAGGTGTTTGCGGTACGCAAACCCGAGCTGCGACGGATGGGGGTCATAAATCATCAGAGCACAGTCTCCGCTCCATAAGTAATATACGAACTGTACAACGCCTTGTGAATCTGCTCGCACTGCTTGGTGATATCGGCGATGAAGGCCGCCACGCCGCCAGACATCAATTCGTCCACTTGGCCAAAGTCCACCGCCGCTTTCAGCCGCCCGGCCAGGCGCTCCACCGCCGCGCGCCGCGCCGGCGGCGCGCCGGGCGCCACCCGCGCCAATGCGTCGGTCATGCGATCGACGGAAAAACAGATGGAATGGGGAAATTCGGAATCGAACAGCAGGAATTCGGCTATCTTCTGCGGCCGGATCGAGGCGGTATATTGCTTGGTATAGGGCTCAAAGGCGGTGCAGAATTTCAGCAGCACCAGCCAGTCAAAATATTTGGGCACCGTATTTCCGTTCTGCACGGCGCTGAAATGGATGTCCAGCAGGCGCCCCAATTGCTGCACCCGTTCGATATGGCGGCCCAATTCCAGGAAATACCAGCCCTCGCCATGGCTCAAGGTGGAATAGGTCACACCCTCCAAGGCATGCATTTCCTCCAGCACCTCGCGGAACAGCCGCGCCGGGGTATGCACCCAGATGGAATCCATGGTCACCGGCACCAGCCGCAGATAGAGCCGGTTGAGATTTTCCCACACTTCGTTGGAAAGCGCCTCGCGCACCTGACGGGCATTGTCGCGCGCCAGTGCCAAGGAGGTGATCATGGAATTGTCATTGTCGCGGTCGAAGGCAAGTTTCCTGGTGATGGCGAAGGCGTCGAAATGGGAGGCTTCCGTCTTCTCGCCCGTGAGCGACTGGATCACACGCGTCCAGCTGGCGGCGGCATCCTCTGGCGTCTGCTCCACCATGGAATCCAGCTTCACCGCGACCAGCCGTGCGGTGTGTTCAGCCCGCTCGATATAGCGGCTCATCCAGTAAAGGGAATCGGCAACCCGCGAGAGCATTTATTGACTCAATACCCAGGTATCCTTTGACCCGCCGCCCTGCGAGGAATTCACCACCAGGCTGCCGCGCCTCAAGGCGACACGGGTGAGCGCGCCGGGCACCAGCTTGGTTTCCGCGCCGTGCAAGATAAAGGGCCGCAAATCCACATGACGCGGCTCAATGCCATTGCCGACAAAGGCGGGCGCGGTGGAAATCTGGATGGTGGGCTGGGCAATGTAATTTTCAGGATCGGCCTTGAGATTCTCGGCGAAGGCATCGCGCTCCTGCTGCGAGGCGTGCGGACCCACCAACATGCCATAGCCGCCCGATTCCCCAACCGCCTTCACCACAAGCTTGTCCAGATTGGCCAGCACATGGCTGAGCGATTTCTCCTCGCGGCAAAGAAAGGTCTCGACATTCTCCAGGATCGGTTCCTCCGCCAGGTAATAGCGGATCAACCGCGGCACGTAGGAGTAGACGGCCTTGTCGTCGGCGACACCGGTGCCCAGCGCATTGGCGATCATCACATTGCCGGCCCGGTAGGCGTTGAACAGGCCGGGCACGCCCAGGGCGGAATCGGAGCGGAAGATCAAGGGATC
>DATHLY010000261.1:0-2550 GCA_035487655.1 Rhizomicrobium sp.
GCGCTTGGATGTCGGCGACGCAATGCTCTATGGCGGTCTGTTCTTCTGGACCTTGGGCTATGACACCGTCTATGCCCATCAGGACAAGGACGATGACGCGCTGATTGGGATCAAATCCACCGCGCTTCTGTTCGGCAAGCATTCCCGCACATGGATCCTGCGCTTCTATGCCATCGCATTTACTCTGATCCTGGCGGCCGGATTCACCGAACATACCGGCTGGGCCTTTGCCTTGGTGATGCTTTTGGCTGGTGCCCACCTGGTGTGGCAGGTGAAGACGCTCGATATCGAAAATGCCGACAATTGCCTGCGCGTCTTCCGTTCCAACCGCGAGACCGGCGCGCTGATTGCGCTTGCCTTCCTGCTGGCAAGCTGGCTGGGTTAGAGACGACGTCAAAAAGACATTTGGCGCGTCAAAATTTCCCAAAACATCTTCCAATCGCCCATGAAGCTGTAGACCGGCTGGCGGAAAGTGGCGGGTCGGTTCTTCTCAACGGCGACATGGGCGAACCAGGCAAAACCGTAGCCGCAAAAAAGGGCGGCAACGAGCCACCACAGATCGCCCGACAACACCAGCAAAACAAGACAGGCCAGGCTGAGACCCGAGCCGATGAAATGCAGCCGCCTGGTGGTGGGTTTGGAATGTTCGCTGAGATAGAAGGGATAGAATTCGGCAAAGCTGGCGTATCTGTGCATGGGATCGCTCCGGTGCCAGCCTATCTTGCACTTGGCCGGCGGGCTTGCAAATGCAGGCGCGGCCGCCCCAAGCTCACTTGCAATGACCTCCCTCTCCATCCTCACCCTGCACGGCTTCCTGCTCTTCGTCGTCGCAGAACTGATCTTTTCCCTCACCCCCGGACCCACGGTGATGCTGATCAGCGCCTATGGCTTCAAGGGCGGCCTTCGTGACGCGCTGGCGGCCATTGCCGGCACGCAGACCGGCAACACACTCTGGTATGTGATCTGCGTCACCGGCCTGGGCGCGCTGGTGACGGCGTCGCCCATGGTCTTCCATGCCATCCGGCTGTTGGGCGCGGCCTATCTTGTCTTTCTGGGCCTGAGTGCCTTGTGGAAAAGCTGGCGCGCCGCAGCCGAAGCGCAGGGGCCCAGGCTCATGGGAAAGCCTTACGTCCAAGCCACGCTCACCCAGATGGGAAATCCCAAGGCCATCCTGTTCTTTGGAGCTTTGGTGCCGCAATTCCTCGACACTACCGCACCGCTGACAACCCAATATGTGATTATGTATGCCGTCACCTTCATCGGCGAAGCCATCATCCTGACCGGCTATGGCGCATTGGCCGCGATGGGCGGTCGCACGGCGGGCTTGCGCCATGCCGTCTGGCGCGAACGCATCAGCGGTCTTGTGCTGCTTTCGCTGGGCGTGCTGGCGGCGCTGTACCGCGCATGACACCGGAAGACTTCATCAAGGCCAATGCAACCCTGATGGCGCCACCGCTGGTACCGGAAATCAATCTGCACTTAGCCAGCGAGGTGGTGCCACTTTGGCGGGCCACCGAAGAGGAGTTGGCTCGCATCGGTCTGCCGCCGCCCTACTGGGCGTTTGCCTGGGCCGGTGGCCAGGCGCTGGCGCGCTATGTGCTGGATCATCCGGAGATCGTGCGCGGAAAACGCGTGTTGGATATCGGCGCGGGCTCAGGCCTGGTGGGACTCGCCGCGCTCAAGTCCGGCGCGGCCGAGGTGTTGGCGGCCGATATCGATGCCTTTGCTTGTGCCGCCATTCGTCTCAATGCCACCGCCAATGACTGCATTCTTACGGTGACGCAAGACGACTTGATCGGCGAACCGGGCGCTTGGGACGTGATCCTGGTGGGCGATCTCTTTTATGAGCGGCCGCTAGCGGAACGTCTGCTGGCCTGGCTGGAGCCGCTGGGCACACCGGCCATGCTCGGCGATCCAGGACGCAACTATTTTCCCAAAAGCAGTGTCGAGAAACTGGCCAGCTATAGCGTTCAAACCACGCGCGATCTGGAGGATCGGGAGATTCGCGAGACCGGTGTCTATCGCCTCAGTTTTGGGGACTAGAGCATGATCCGGCTTCTTGAATCGGATCATGCTCTAGAGTCTAAGTTCGCCGCGCAATTTACCGGAAAATCGGAACGATTTTCGCAGATTGCGCTCTAGGCGAGCCTCAACCTCTCTGTCACAGTGACAGTGATTTCCCCTGGGGACCGCCATGGCAGCCGCAATTCCCGAAAATCCCACCGACGAAGGCGACCTCAAGCGAGCACTTGGGCCTTGGCATCTGATCTCGCTGGGCATCGGCTGCATCATTGGGGCGGGTATTTTCGTGCTGACGGGGCACGCCGCCGCCGGCTATGCCGGACCGGGCGTGGTGATTTCCTTCGCCATCGCCGGACTGGGCTGTCTCTTCGCCGGCCTGTGCTACAGCGAATATGCCAGCATGATTCCGGTGGCGGGCAGCGCCTATACCTATACCTATGCCACACTGGGACGCTTCGTTGCGTGGATCATTGGCTGGAACCTCGTGCTGGAATATCTGGCCGCCGCGTCCACGGTGGCGGTGGGCTG
>DATHLY010000262.1:0-4363 GCA_035487655.1 Rhizomicrobium sp.
GAGTCATCAGGCTGGTACTGAACGGACCCGACAAACCCTGTGCGCTTTTCCTTGAAGGTGCCGGGGATGTAGCGTGGGAAGCGGTCGTGATAGGCCTCGTTCACCACGTCGTAGTCATTCGGCAGAATGGCGGCGTTATAAAACGCACCATTGGTATTGTTGCCTGTCGCCTCGATCGTTCCCGCCACCTGGGGAATGGTGCCGGGAAGGCCGGTGCCGTGCACTGTCACGCTGGCGAACCGTTGGCCAAGTGCGCACTGCGCAGCCAAGCCCGGCACGTTGGTTTCACAGCCTGCGATCAGTGGCGAGGAGTGGCTCGCTGTCTGGCCGGTATTGTCATTCTGGAATCCCACCGAGTCGGTATCGAATTGTTCCAGGTTGCGGCTGCTGTACGCGCCGGCAAGGAGCACGCCCAGCGTTCCGCCCAGGAAGGTATCGGAGACCAGACCCGAGAAACGCTTGTTGATGGCGCCGTTCATATCGTTGTAGCTGCCCTGGCCTGAAGCCACCAAGGTGAAGCCCTGATGATCAAACGGATGCGCGGTCTGCAGCTGCACGGTCGCGCCCAGCGCGCCCTCATGCAGATTGGCGGCGGCGGTCTTATTGACCGTGATGCCTTGGAATAAGTCGGAGTCGAAAACGTTGAAGTCGAAGGAGCGGCCGGTATTGGCGCCGGAATTGGTGATGGTCTCCATTCCGTTGATTTCGTTGGTGGTGAACAGTGGCGACAGGCCACGCACCGCGATCTGCTTGCCCTCGCCGCCGGAACGGATCAGCGCCACACCCGGAATGCGTTGCAGGGATTCGGAAAGGTTCGTGTCGGGGAATTTTGCGATGTCTTCGGCCAGGATGGAGTCAGTGGAACCGATGGCATTGCGCTTATCCTCCAGCGACCTTTCCAGACTCGCCTTGAAGCCGGAGACCGTCACGCTCTCCACGCCAGGTGCAGCTGCTTGCGCCAGCGCCCGACCGGTCAGTCCCATGCTTGCAATGGCGCAAAGCGCGAAGACGGATCCGCCAGACTTGAGACGCGCGAACAGGCCAGTATTGGAAAATGGCATGGTTTCCCCCTGGTGCGGCGGGCGCTGGAACAGCGGCCCGCATGTGCAGATCTCGTTTACTCCCCTGTGGGCGAACCGGCTGTGCCGGACTTTTATCGGTAAAAATTACTTTTGCCCTGGCAAGGATTATGGACCGGCTCCCTCACCTGTCAAGACGTCCAGGGGCGCCGAAACCTCATCAGCTCAAGCGGCGAAAATCGATCTTGCACTCTGTAAGAGACGAGCGGTACCTATCGCGCCGCGCTGCAACAAGGTAGCATCGCCCGGATCATCCAACGCGGCCGTTTCCCGCCTGCGACGCAGCCCCAAAATCATGCAGAAAGCCAAAACGACTCGCCCCGCGAAAACGGTTTATTCCGCCCCCGCTCTGGAAAAAGGCTTCGACATCATCGAGCTCCTCGCCGCGGCGCCCGATGGACTGACGTCCACGGAAATCGCGCAAAGGCTGAAACGGTCCCTGAGCGAAATCTTTCGCATATTAGTGGTGATGGAGCGCCGCGGCTGGCTCTCCAAGAACAGCGAGACGGACCGCTACAGCGTGAGTTATCACGTCCTGGAGCACGCCTTCCGTGCCACGCCGGTCCAGGGCCTGAGCGTGATTGCGGCGCCGATCATGTACGGCCTTGCGCTGGCAACGGAACAATCCTGCCACATGGCGGTAATCTCCCACGCCAACATCATCATCGTGTTGCAGCAGGATTCGCCCGGCCATTCCGGCTTCAGTGTGCGGCTGGGCGACAAGAGCAACGTCGTCACCAGCTGCTCCAGTCATGTGCTGCTGGCATTTTCCGACCGGGCGTCGGAGGAAAAGGTTCTGGCTACGGCGCGCTCTACGCCACCTTCAGAGCTTAAGAAGCTGAGGGAGCGGCTGAAACTTGTGGCGCGCCGAGGCTATGAGACCAAGCCCAGTTCCCGCCATGTGGGCGTGCACGACATCAGCTACCCGATCTTTGGATCCGACGGCCGCATTCGCGCGGCCCTGACCATCCCATTCCTGTCGGTAATCGATGGCACCCAGCGCGCCGATATGGAACAGGCCCGCAAGATGCTGGCGGACGCCGCCCAGAAAATCTCCCGTGGACTGGGATGGATCCCGCCAATCACTTGAACGTGAGTCAGTTGGCTTTACCCGTCAACTTGTCGGGAAGCGCGAACACGAAGACGGCATGTCCATGATCGGGATGGTGCAGTTCTCCCAGCATGGAACTTGGCTTTGCGAAGGGACTGCCACCGCCCAATCCGGTGGTGATGGCGATATATTGTTTTCCATCCACCTCATAAGTGACCGGGTTGCCCTGGACCACCGTGGGCAGCCGCACCGTCCATAGGGTTTTGCCGGTGGTCGTCTGCACAGCGCGGAAGGTGCGGTCGTAATCGCCGACAAAGGCCACATTTCCGTCGGTGGACAAGACGCCCGTCAGGAAAGACGAGCGCTGCTGGAAGGACCAGACTGGCTCCATCGTGCCGGTGCGGTAGGCGGCCAATCTCCCCATATTGCCGTCAGTCCCTGGCATGAAAAACAACCGCTCCTCGCCTTCCGGCTGCACCACGCCGGTATGCTGGGCAACATCATGGCCCAGCATCAAGTTGCAACTTTGATTGAGCGGGATGATCATCAGGTCATTATTGGGATCGTAGCTCGTAGGCGGCCAATCGTGCCCGCCTGCGGCGCTGGGACAGGCCGAGAGCCAGGTGTTTGTCTTTTGCGCCAGAACGTCGGGCCGGAAGATCAACTGCCCGGTCTTCTTGTTAATGCCGCTATAGACATTCTGGAACACGGTCTGTTTGGCATCCAGGAACTTGCCCGTGGCCCGATCCAGCTTCCACAGGATGCCGGCCTTGCCAATGGTCATCAGCGTCTTCTGCGCGCCATGGTCGATCAGGACACGTTCGAAGACTTCGTCCAGGTCGAAGGTCTCGCCCGGAGCATGGCTGTAGTACCATTTCAACTGTCCGCTGTCGGCATCCAGCGCCAGTGTGGAATTGGCGTAAAGCGTGGCTGCGGTGCCGCTGCGCCGCGATGCTTGCATCCAGGGCTTGGACTGTGCGGTGCCCCAATAGGTAATGTTGAGTTCGGGATCGTAAGTGCCGGCGATCCAGGTTTCGCCGCCCGCCCGCATGTCATCGGGAACATTGCCCCAAGTGTCGCCGCCTGGCGTGCCGGGCGCCGCAATGGTGGTGAATTTCCAGGCGAGCTTGCCGGTCCTGGCGTCATAGGCGCTGATATAGCAGTGCGGCATCTGCCCGCGGCAAAGGGTGAGCCCGACGATCACCTTGCCATGCGCGATGATCAGCCCGCCGGTTTCATTGAAGCCCTTGCCCGGTTCAGCAATGTCGGTCTTCCACGCCACCTTGCCGGTCTTGGCATCCAGCGCATAAAGCCTGGCGTCGGTGGCGTTGATATAGACCTTGTCCTCGTACACGGCGAGGCTGCGCAAGGCGCTGTAGGCGCGCGCCGCCAGAGGACCCAGCCGGTTTTCCCACAACAACTCGCCGGTCCTGGCGTCCAGCGCCTGCACGGTGTTGGAGGTGTTGGCCAGGAACATGATGCCGTCATGGATGGTGGGGCCGGTGGCGTTCTCCCCGCCCTCATTCATGGCCCATGACCATTTCAGCTGAAGCTGATCCACACTGCCGTCATTGACTTGCTTCAGGGCGCTGTGACTCCAGGCCTGGTAATTGCCGCGATAGATCAGCCAGTCCTTCGGATCGGGATGCACGAGCATGGCATCGCTGACGGGAGAATAGCTCTTGATATTGCCCACCACCGTTTGGCCCAGGGCCATGGCGGGCGCGCGGCCTCCCGCGCCGCCCTCATCGCCGCCGCCCGCAGCGGCGCGGCGCGGCGTGGCGATGTCGGCTGGCACCTGGCCATTGGCGATGGTGGAGATGCGCACGGGTTCGCTGCCATCAAATGCCTTGTCTCCCGCATGGGCGCCATTGGCCATCAGGATGAAGGCGATGATGTTCTGATAGGTGGCAGCATCCAGGCTGCCGCCGCGGCCATAGGGCATCTGGGCTCGAATGTCGTCGTAAAGCTCCTTGGTGGTGCGGCGGCCCCAGGCCGACATGAAGGCCGCACCGGCCAAGGGCGGCTGCTCACCCGCACCGGCAAGATTGGCCTGATGGCAACTGGCACAATTGGCGGCATAGGCGGTACGTCCCGCCCTGGCTTGCGCGTCGGTGAACGGCGCGCTGGTCGATTGGGCCAGGCTTGCCGGCCACAGAGCCGCCAGGACGGCGGTTGTGCTTATCGCGATCCATGCCAACCGGCGCATGCGCTGCGTTCCTTGCATCACCTA
>DATHLY010000263.1:0-4846 GCA_035487655.1 Rhizomicrobium sp.
GCACCCAGCAGCGCGCCGATGGCGACGTCGCGGCCGGTGCGAAGCCCGCCATCGACCTGGACCGCGATACGGCCGCGCAAGCCGTTCAGCACCAGGGTCTGCTGGGTCTCGGCCAGGCCGATTTCCCAGGGGCTGCCGGCATGGGTCAGCGAGGTCAGCGGCGAAGCGCCGGTGCCGCCTTCGAAGCCGGAAATGGTCACATGGTCGGCGCGGCATTTGGCGACGCCGGCCGCCACCGTGCCCACGCCCACTTCCGACACCAGCTTGACTGAGATGCGCGCCTTTTGGTTGACGCTTTTCAGGTCGCGGATGAGTTGCGCCAGGTCCTCGATGGAATAGATGTCGTGATGCGGCGGCGGCGAGATCAGTCCGACGCCGGGTGTCGAATGGCGCACCTTGGCGATATTGGCGTCGACCTTATGGCCGGGAAGCTGGCCGCCTTCGCCGGGCTTGGCGCCTTGCGCCATCTTGATCTGGATGTCGTCGGCATTGACCAGATATTCGGCAGTGACGCCAAAGCGCCCCGACGCCACCTGCTTGATGGCCGAGCGCATGGAATCGCCGTTCGCCAGCGGCTTGAAGCGGTCCGGTTCCTCACCGCCCTCGCCAGTGTTGGAGCGGCCGCCGATGCGGTTCATGGCGATGGCAAGCGTGGTATGGGCTTCGCGGCTGATGGAGCCAAAGCTCATCGCCCCGGTGGAGAAGCGCTTGACGATGTCGGAGGCCGCTTCGACCTCGTCCAGCGGCACTTGGGGCCCGTCTGTCTTGAACTGCATCAGCCCGCGCAAGGTCAGCAGGCGCTCGCTCTGCTCGTTGATCTGTTGGGCGAAGAGATTGTATTCGGCCGGATTGTTGCCGCGCACCGCATGCTGGAGCCGCGATACCGTATCCGGCGTCCAGGCGTGGTCCTCGCCGCGCAGGCGGTAAGCGTAATCGCCGCCCACATCCAGCATGTTGCGATAGACCGGATTGTCGCCGAACGCGTCCCTGTGGCGGTGAACGCATTCCTCGGCGATTTCCTTTAGGCCAATGCCCTCGATGGTGGAGGCGGTGCCGGTGAAATATTTCTGGATCAGGTCGGTGGAAAGTCCGACCGCGTCGAAAATCTGGGCGCCGCAATAGGATTGGTAGGTGGAGATGCCCATCTTGGACATCACCTTGAGAATGCCCTTGCCCACCGCCTTGATGTAGTTCTTTTGCACTTCATAGGGCTTGAGCGAAAGTCCCTGGCGGACGCGAATCTGTTCCAGCGTCTCGAAAGCGAGATAGGGATTGATCGCTTCGGCGCCATAACCCGCCAGGACGCAGAAGTGATGCACTTCCCGCGCCTCGCCGGTCTCCACCACCATGCCGGTCTGCATGCGCAGGCCCTGGCGGATCAAATGATGATGCACAGCCGCCGTCGCCAGCAACGCCGGCACGGCAATGCGGTCGGCGCTCACCGCGCGGTCCGACAGGATCAGGATGTTGTTGTCGGCAAGCACCGCGTCGGTGGCATTGAGGCAGATGCGCTGGATGGCGTTCGACAACCCGTCGGCGCCCTCGCTGGCCGGCCAGGTGCAATCGATGGTGCCGGTGCGGAACGCGCCGTCCACCAGGGCGGAGATGGAACGGATCTTCTCCACATCGGCATTGGTCAAGACCGGCTGGACCACTTCCAGCCGCTTGTGCGCGCCGGCATCGCGGCCCAAGAGATTGGGGCGCGGTCCGATCATCGACACCAGGCTCATCACCAGCTCCTCGCGGATCGGATCGATCGGCGGATTGGTGACCTGGGCGAAGTTCTGCTTGAAATAGTTGTAGAGCAGCTTGGGCTTGTTGGAGAGCACTGCCAGCGGGGTATCCGTGCCCATGGAGCCGACCGGATCATCGGCGGCGGTGGCCATCGGCTCCAGGAAGAATTGCAGGTCTTCCTGGGTGTAGCCGAAGGCCTGCTGCTGGTCGAGCAAGAGCGAGGGATCGTTCGCCTTGGCGCGATGATCTTCCGGCAAGTCGGGCAGGTCTTCCAGCTTGAACTGGGCGGCCTTCAGCCATTCCTCGTAAGGTTCGGCTTCCGAGAATTTCTTCTTGATCTCTTCGTCTTCGACGATGCGGCCTTCCTCGAAATCGATCAGCAGCATCTTGCCGGGCTGCAGCCGCCATTTGCGCTTGATCTTCTCTTCGGGCAGCGGAATCACGCCGGATTCCGAGGCCATGATCACCAGATCGTCCTCGGTCACGATATAGCGCGCGGGCCGCAGTCCGTTGCGGTCGAGAGTGGCGCCGATCTGGCGGCCATCAGTGAAGGCGATCGCGGCGGGGCCGTCCCATGGCTCCATCAGCGCGGCGTGATATTCGTAGAAGGCCTTGCGCTTGGCATCCATGCTCTTGTTGCCGGCCCAGGCTTCCGGAATCAGCATCATCACCGCATGGGCCAGCGGATAGCCGCCGGCAACCAGCAGTTCCAGCGCATTGTCGAGGCAAGCGGTATCGGACTGGCCATGCGGAATCAGCGGCCACATCTTGTCCAGGTCCGGCCCCAGCAATTCCGATTCCATGCTGCGGCGGCGCGCATTGATCCAGTTGACGTTGCCGCGCACCGTGTTGATTTCGCCATTATGGGCGATGAAGCGATAGGGATGCGCCAGCTTCCAGGATGGGAAGGTATTGGTGGAGAAGCGCTGATGCACCAATGCCACCGCCGAAACGGTCAGCGGATTCTGCAAGTCGCGATAGAAGCGGCCAACATCATGGGCAAGCAGCAGGCCCTTATAGACCACGGTGCGGGTGGAGAGGCTGGGGATGTAAAGCTGCTGGATGGCGGGCAGCTTGTGCTTCTTGGCAAGCTCGGCCAGCGGGTTCTGCGCCTGTTTCCTGATGGTCAGCAGCTTGCGCTCGAACTGGTCCTGATCCTTGGTATGGGTGCCCGCGGCGATGATCGCCTGGCGGATCAGCGGCATGCCGTCCAGCACGGTTTTGCCAAGACCGGCGGGATCGGTCGGCACATCGCGCCAGCCCAACAGCTTCTGGCCTTCCACCTTGATGAAATGCTCGAACTGTTTGACCACGATTTCGCGCGCCTTGGCTTCGCGCGGCAAAAAGCACATGGCGACCGCATATTGGCCGGGCGGCGGCAGAGTGACACCGGTCTCTTTCGCCCAGTCGCGGAACAGAGGATCGGGAATCTGAATCAGGATGCCGGCGCCATCGCCCACCAGCGGGTCGGCGCCCACCGCGCCGCGATGGTCCAGATTGATCAGAAGCTGCAGGCCGAGCCCGATGATCTCATGCGACTTGGCGCCCTTGATATTGGCGACAAAGCCAACACCGCAGGCGTCATGCTCATTGATCGGGTCGTAAAGACCTTGTTTCGGCGGCAAACCCATCGAACCCCAACCGTACATTCAGGCATGCGTTCCCCGCCCTCCCGCGGAAGACCAAGGAAACACACGTTTCTTAGAATTACCCGGCATGTGAACACGTCACCAGTTGCGGCGCAACATGTCAGGTGTGCGTCAATTTAATGAGTGCTGATGCGTTCTGAGAATGATTCACAAAAAGCGGGTTCCAATTGACTCCAAACCGGCTTGACGCATTATAGAACATACCATGAACAAAAGTGCACAACTGGCGGAATTGCGTCATTTTTTGGCGCGCTATGGGCTGCCTCCAGAGCGGACGCCGGTGGCCACAGGTCATCCACAGGCGGATGTGGTGCTGGGCGGAGGCCTTAGGCCCGGTTGCCTGCACGAAGTCTTCGCCAAGGGATGGAGCGCCGGCGGCTTTGCCGTGCTGCTGGCGCTGTTGGCGGCAGGCAGGAAGCCATTGTTCTGGGTCCGGCCCGACTATGAGGCGATGGAATATGGCGCGGTGTCGCCCAACGGAATCGCGGAATTGGGCGGAAATCCGCAGCGATTGATTCTGATACGTACTTGCAATGCCGCGGATGCCTTGTCGGCCGCCAATGACATTCTGGCCTGTCCCCATGTGGGCGCGCTGCTGCTGGAAATAGAAGGCATGCCCAAATGCCTGGACCTGGTGGCCAGCCGGCGGCTTTCCTTGGTGGCGGGGGAAAGCGGCGTCACCGTCCTTCTTCTGCGCAACGGTGCAAGGCCTGAGCCCAGTGCCGCGCTGACGCGCTGGCAAGCGGCGAGCGTGCCTTCCCATGCGCATGATGACGATTGGGGCAATCCGATCTTTGACGCACATCTCACCCGTCATCGTCTGGGCGGATTGGGAAACTTCCTGATGCAATGGAATCCTGAGCATGTCTGTTTCGAAACGCCGGATATTGGCGTTGTGGTTCGCGCGCCTGGCATGCGACCGGCTGTTGCGAAAATTGCAGTTTGATGCACCGCTGGTCATAAGCCACAAGGCGAACAACGCGCTCACTGTCTATGCCCTGGATGCGCGGGCGCAGAGGCTGGGACTCCATAAAGGCCAGCCCCTGGCCAATGCGCGCGCCATGGTGCAGTCCCTCTGCATCGTGCCGGCCGATGAACGCGCCGACGCCGCATTGCTCGACAATATTGCCGACTGGTGCGATCGCTTCACGCCCCTGGTCAGCCTGGATGCGCCTGACGGATTGTTTTTGGACATCACCGGCGCGGCGCACCTGTTCGGCGGAGAGTCCGCCATGCTGGCGACGGTGACCCAGCGGATCGCAGCCCAGGGCTTTGCCGTACGAGGCGCCATGGCCGGGACGTCATTGGCGGCAAAAGCATTGGCCCGCTTCGCGCCCGGCGCCATTGTTTCTTCCGGCGGGGAAGCCGAAAGAATCGCGCCGCTTCCCATCACCGCCCTGGATTGCGACGACAAAGCCTTGCGCGCCCTGCGTCATGCCGGCTTGAAAACCGTGGGCATGGTG
>DATHLY010000264.1:0-3060 GCA_035487655.1 Rhizomicrobium sp.
CCCAAGCCGGCCACGGGCTTCAGTTCGGTGCTTTGGCCCATGGCGCTTTGCGGTCTCGGTCTTCTGGCCCCCAGCCGGATTCTGTCAAGCGTTGCGTCCTCGCGCCAATCCCAATTGGAAATCGAATTTCCCGACGCGCTGGACTTGATGGTCGTATGCGTGGAGGCCGGGCTGAGTCTGGATGCCGCCTTTGTTCGTGTCGGGCAGGAGATACGGGAATCGCATCCGCGAATTGCGGATGAGTTCGACCGGGTGTCGGAACAGCTGCGGGCGGGGCGGGCGCGGGCCGATGCTTTGCGCAGCATGGTGGACCGGACCGGCGTCAATGCGATCAAGTCCTTTGTCGCGCTGCTCATTCAGACGGAGATTCTGGGAACGGGAATTGCGCAAACCTTGCGCACATTTTCCAGCGAAATGCGCGAAACGCGCTACATCAGGGCCGAGGAAAAGGCCATGCGCATTCCTGTGCTGATGACCATTCCGTTGGTGGCATGCATCCTTCCTGTGATCATTACCGCTCTCCTGTTGCCGGCGCTCATCGATGTGGCGCGAACGCTGCTGCCGGCACTGACAGGAGGGCATGGAGGCTGACATGATGCGGCAGCAATGGCTTGTATTCCTGCCAGTGACGCTGGCGACAGCCGGTTTGGCGGCCTGCGCCTCCATGCTTGGCGGCGAGGATGTCAAGGTCCGCCCAGTCGACACAATGCAAACCCTGACAACGGCGCCGCACGACACGTTGTACGAAAGCGCGGTATCGGCCATCAATGAGCGCGACTATGGGCGCGCCCTGGACTATCTGCAGGCGGCAAAGGCCAAGGATCCCCACAATGTGAAAGCCCTGAACGCCCTGGGCGTGGTTTATGACAAGCTCGGGCGCTTCGACCTCAGTGCCAGATATTATTCCCAGGCCCGCGCCATCGAACCGGATTCGAAGATCGTGGCGGACAATATGGGCTATTCGAGGGTCCTGCAGCGCCTGATGGATCCCGGCGCGCCGACTGGGGTCGCGACCATCGATCTGCCGCCCAATTTGACGGCTTCCGCTGCCATCGCTTCGACCTCGGCTGCGGGCGCGGCGCCGAAGGCGCAGAAGCCTGCAATTGTCGCATCTGTTGCGCCTGCGCCAGTTGCGGCTGCGGCGCCCCAGCCGCCAAGAAATCCGTTTGTTGCCGCACCCGCAATCGCCGCCTCCACGCCAGACGCGGCGGGTACCGATTCCATTCCTATTCCCATGGTCATCCCGGTCTCTGTTCGGGCGGACGTCAAGCCGACGGCCGTCTCTGCCTCTTCCATCCTTGCCGGGCTGGCAACGCCGGTCATTGCCAAACCGGAGGTCGCCGATTCCACGCCGCCTGCAACCGTGATGCCTGTCGTATTGCCGGTGGAACGGAAGGTTGCTTCTCCATTGCGGCTTGCCTCCGCCACGCCGGTGTCGGTCTCCGCCTCTTCCATCCTTCCCGGATTGACGACACCAGCCATTGCCAAGCCGGAAGAGGCCGATCCCGCGCCACCGCCGACAGTGATGCCTGTCGCATTGCCGGCGGAACGCAAAGTCGCCGCTCCCTTGCTCATCGCCTCCGCCACTCCGGTTCCGGTAGCGCCGATCTTCCCCGCCGTCCCCGCGCCAACGCCCACCGCTGCGGTGGCGGAAACCAAGCCGGTCCTGGCTTCCGTGACGCCAGAGATCACGGCCCCGCCGCCCGCGCCTCCCATGGAAAGGAAAGTCGCGGCGCCATCCGTCATGCCAAAATTTGCCGTGTCGGCGCTGTTGCCCACGCTCAGGCCAGAAATCATGCCCGCGACGGCCGCCACAGCCACCGGCACGCCGGTGGCGGAAAGAAGGCCAATCATCGCGTCCGTGGCGCCGGCAGTGCCCGCATCCGCCGCTCCTCAGACGAGACCGGCATCGGCATTCCTTGCCGTTGCGCGCGCCCTCGAGTCCCCGAAACCTGGGATGGTCCGATCTTCCCCGGCCGCTGCCATGTCGGCCGCGCCTGAGAAAAAGCCTGTTCTTGTCTCCGCCGGCGAGGTGGCGGTTGCATCGCCAACCACTCGCCCGGTGGTCATTGCGCCAGTTTCACCCGCCGGGCCAGCCGCGGAAAAGAAAATCGGCGTCGCGCCCATTCATGCGGCATACGTCACACTCTCCAAGCCCCCCGCGACAAAGCCTGTGATGAGGCCGGCCGCCGCGCTTGCGAAGACGCTCGCGCTGCTGCCTGTGGCTCATGCCCAGCCTTTGGCCAAGGCGCCGATGGTAAAAACGGTGCCGGTGAAACCTGCCGCGACCAAAATCGCCTCCGCGAATAGCCTGCCTGCGAAGAGCGCGCTTGTGAAGCTTACGCCTGTGAAAGCCGCGCCGGTAAAATTGGCGGCTATCCAGCCCGTTTCTCCGGCGCCCATGAACGCAAACCGCGTGGTCGCAAACAAGAAGTTCCTGACCATTGGGCAACCCGTCCGGCTGTTGAACGCCTCCGGCAAAGCGGGCGGAGCGGGACCTGTCCTGCGCCGGCTGGCCGTGCTCGGCTGGACCATGCGGCAGTCCGAGGGGCGCGCCCAACCGGCAACGGTGCTGTACTACCCGGTGCAGAATATTGGCGCCGCCAAGGCCCTCCAGCGCACGCTGCCATTCCCGGTTCGTCTGGCGGTCGACAAGGCCGGCGGCATGCGGTTGGTGATTGGGCGCGATTATCTGTCCTGGAAGCCGAGGAATGCACACATCGCGGCACTCTGGCTGAAAGGCGCTGTCGTCGCTTCTTTGCAAAAGCCCTCCATCAGGGGAGTGCGGTAAGGTGATCTGGAAAAGCGGTTGCTGCGCTTTGCTGCTGTGCGTATCGCTGGCGCCCGCTCGGGCGGGCATCTTCGACAGCGAGCCGAAAAAACCTGCCCTGAGTAACGTGAGCAATGAGACGATCGCGCAAATCCAGACGGCCTTCGACGATCAGCGTTATCTGGATGCCGGCAAGATACTGGACCAGGCGCTGCTTTCCTCGGGCAGCGATCCCCGGCTCACCTTTTGGGCGGGAGAACTCAGCCTCGTGCGGGGCCGTTATCAGGATG
>DATHLY010000265.1:0-5041 GCA_035487655.1 Rhizomicrobium sp.
CACAGACCGAGCAGGCCTCCACCTGTTTCAGATAACCCCGCATCAGCTTGCCCTCGCCGCAATGAGGGCAGCGCCCCATCAACCCGCGTAGCGCCGCTTTTTTCAGGCTGACCTCTGTTGGCTCGCCGATCTGTTCGCTCATGGCGTGAATATAGTGCGCTGCACTCTCATTTCAGCCGCGCGCCTTGTCCCTGCGACAACTTGCATACGGCCCCAAAGCTGGTCACTGTCTGTGACAAGGCTTTACAAAAAGCCGCCCTAGTGTCGTGGTTTCGAAGTTCGCCATATCATTGATATCAAGCTCATGGCGAACTTCGAAACCGAAACGACACTAGGATTCAATAAGTTGCTAGTGTCCTTCGATTCCGAAATTCGCTTGACGCCCGATATCGAGGTCGTGCGAATTTCGGAATCGGGACACTAGGGGACGCGGGTATGAAGATCACCAAACTCACCACCTTTGTGGTGCCGCCGCGCTGGCTGTTTCTCAAGATCGACACCGATGAAGGCATCGCCGGCTGGGGTGAGCCGGTGGTGGAGGGGCGCGCCGAAACCGTGGCGGCCTGCGTCGCCGAGCTGGCGGACTATCTGATCGGCAAGGACCCTGCACCAATCGAGGATCACTGGACGGTCTTGTATCGCGGCGGTTTCTATCGCGGCGGCGCCATTCACATGAGCGCCCTGGCCGGAATCGACCAGGCCTTGTGGGACATCAAGGGCAAGGCGTTGAACCAGCCTGTGCATGCGCTGCTGGGCGGGCCGGTACGCCAGACGATTCAAGTTTACAGCTGGATCGGCGGCGACCGGCCGCACACTTTAATCCAGGGCGCGAAGGACGCGGCGGCGAAAGGCTTCTGCGCCATCAAAATGCTGGCGACCGAGGAGCTCTCCTTTTTGGACAGCCATGCCAAGCTGGACGCGGTGGTCGAGCGCGTCGGGTCCCTGCGCCAGGCGATGGGGCCGGATTTCGGCATCGCGGTGGATTTTCATGGTCGGGCGCATCGGGCGATGGCCAAGCAACTGGCCAAAGAGCTTGATCCCTACCACTTGATGTTCATCGAGGAGCCGGTGCTCAGCGAGCATTTGGACGCGCTGAAGGAAATCGCCGATCAGACCGCGACGCCTATCGCGCTGGGCGAGCGGCTTTATTCCCGCTGGGATTTCAAGAAGGTCTTGAGCGACGGGCTGGTGGACATCATCCAGCCCGATCCGTCCCATGCCGGTGGCATCACCGAGACCCGAAAGATCGCGGCCATGGCGGAATGCCATGACGTCGGCCTGGCGCCACATTGCCCCTTGGGGCCGATCGCGCTGGCGGCCTGCCTGCAATTGGACGCCGTCTGTTACAACGCCGTGATTCAGGAACAGAGCCTGGGCATTCATTACAACACCTCCAACGATCTGCTCGATTACATCACCGACCCCGCGGTGTTCGCCTATGCCGACGGCCATGTGGCCATCCCGAAAGGACCGGGCTTGGGAATAACCATCAATGAGGAAGTGGTGATGCGCGGCGTGGCCGCCGGCCATCGCTGGCGGCCGCCGGTTTGGCGCCATAAGGACGGCTCTTTCGCGGAGTGGTGAGATGTCAAAGACATTGACGCAGGCCGTAAATCCCACGCGCCATCGCTATGTCGTGATGGTGATGATCTTCGTCTGTGTCGTCATCACCTATCTGGATCGCAGCAACATCTCCATCACTGCGCCCGTCATGCGCAGCGAGTTGGGCATCGACACGGTGCATATGGGCTGGATCCTGTCGGCCTTCGGCTGGACCTACGCCTTCTGCCAAATTCCCGGCGGCTGGTTGGTGGATCGCATTCGGCCCCGCTATTTCTATCCCGCCATTTTGGTCCTGTGGTCGGTAGCGACCGCTTGTCTGGGATGGGTGGGAAGTTTTGTCGCCCTGTTTGCCCTGCGCCTTTTGATCGGCGCGCTGGAAGCGCCTTCCTACAGCATCAACAACCAGGTGGTGACAAGCTGGTTTCCCGACCGCGAGCGCGCCGGCGCCATCGGCTTTTACACCTCAGGCCAGTTCATCGGCCTGGCCTTTCTGCAGCCCTTGCTGGTGTGGTTGGTGGCCGAGCATGGTTGGCGCACGGTGTTCTTCACCACCGGCATCGGGGGCATGTTCTGGGGCCTGATATGGTGGCTCGCCTATCGCAGCCCGCGTGAATCGGGACGCACCAATGAAGCCGAGTTCGCGTTGATCGAAACGGGCGGGGGCCTGGTCGATCTGGGGAGCGCAGAAGCCAACAAGCAAAGGCGCAAGCTGGATTGGGCCGATCTGGGCACCGTCTTCAAGTATCGCAAGCTGTGGGGTGTCTATATCGGGCAGTTCGCCGTCACCTCCTGCCAGTGGTTTTTCCTCACCTGGTTTCCAACCTATCTGGTCGAATTCCGCCACCTCAGCATTCTCAAATCGGGCATCTATGTCTCACTGCCCTTCATAGCGGCGTTCTTCGGCACCCAACTGGGGGGCTTCCTGTCGGACCGCATTTTGCGCAGCGGCAAGAGCCTGGGACTGGCACGCAAAACACCCATCATCTTCGGGCTGCTCTTGTCGTCCAGCATTGTGGGCGCCAATTTCGTGGATGCGCCGGAGTTGGTGATCGCCTTCATGGCATTGGCCTTCTTCGGCAACGGGATGGCATCCATCGGCTGGTCGCTGATCAGCCATGTGGCGCCGCGTCACCTGATCGGGCTGACGGGGGGCACCTTCAACTTCATCTCCAACCTGTCGGGCATCACCACACCCCTGGTCATCGGCTACCTGGCCAAGAACGGCAATTTCGCCCCCGGCCTGACTTATATCGCCACTGTCGCGGTGATCGGCGCGCTGACCTACATCTTTGTCATAGGCAAGCTGGAACGGGTTGAGTAGGTGAGGAGCGGTTCGCCGATTGGCGAACGCAATGGTCCAGTGGACCATTGCGAGCGACGAACGCCGCGAGCCCGAGCGAGCGGCCGTCAGCGCTCAGTAGGGCGAATACCAGCCATAACGCGGCGGCGGGGGAGGCGGATAGTCGCGCCAATCCCGTTGCCAGCCCGGCTGCCAATTTTGTTGCCAGCCCATTGGCGGGCCATAGGCGCGTGGGGCATAGCCACGATCCTCATAGCTGTTCCGCTGGTAGATGTCGGAATAACGCGCACGCGGACGGGGCGGCGGCGGCGCATCTTCCTCAGTCGAGCTCGGTGCAACGTCATCGGCATCGTCTTCGGACGCGGCATAATTCTGAGCCCGTGCCGGCAACGGCGCGGCGTCTTCGCGCCGATAGGGCATGGCAGGCAAGCTGTGCGACGGTACGCCACCGATCTCGGCGGGAGGAGCCGCCGCGACTTTGACCGCCTGTCCCGGCACGGGGCTGGCTTGCGTTCTGGCCAGCACCGGACGGGACTCGGCGCAAATGCCGCCGATGTCGGTCGAAGCGGCGTGCGCCTCGACAAAGCTCATCAGACTGCCCTGGTTGGCAAAGGCGGACGAGAACAGAGCATGGGCATCGGCGCAGAAGGCTCCGGCATTGCGGGCCTGCTCCAAAGCCGAGAGATTGGCGGACTTGGTTTTGAACGTGTCGTAGCCGGCTTCACCATGCTCGCCGCCGCGCCGGACAAAGAAGGCCTTCAGCGTCGCATCCGAAGCCTGCAATTCGCCGCGATAGCTCATCACAAAGCGGTTATAGGCGGCTGCTTCGTGACATTGCAGCGCGGCCACCATCAGCTCCTGCTGGATCACGGCTGTCCTGAGAGCGGCGGCTTCGCCGGGCGTGGCGCAACCCGCGGCCAGCGCGGGATTGGCCAGCGCCATGAGTGCGATGGCGGCAGAGGCGGTTTTCAGCATCGATATTCCCCTTATTCAAATTCCCTCAAGTGACCCCTCACTTGGTCGAAGCCGTCTGGGCGCGTTCGCAGCGGCCAGCCGGCGGTTCACTCTTGTCCAGATGCGCCACCACTTCGCCGGCACCGCCGCTGCAGGCGACCCAGCGGAAATTGTGGGACGCATCCTTGTCGGCAAGACTGTTGTCGCTCATCAGCGCGCCAAAACCCCGGGCGGCGACGCTGCCCGTGGCGCTGGTGGTCACGACATTGTTGCTGCCGCAGGCGGTAAGGTTATCGCTGCCGCCCGCCATGCAATAAGCGAACTGCACGGCAAAGTCGCAACTGTTGCGGAAGCCCCAATGACCGCCGTCGCTATCCACTTTCAGACAGTGGGAAGCGTCATTCTTGTCGCTGGAAGCGGCGGCGCGGGCCCTGATGTCGGGGACCGAGATCGCCGCTATGGGAGCGTCTGGCGGCGCATCGATCGGATGCACATCGGACGGCCTGACCGTGACCGTCTCGAACTCCTTGGCGGCCTGATAGTCGCCGATATGGTAGGAAGCTTTGGCCATGCGCGCGGGAACTTTCACTTCATTGCGCGCTTCGACCTTGCGATCAGGCCGCGGGCGGGGCGTTGCGATGCGCGCCGACGCTGCTGCAGCGGGCGCAGTGGCGCGTGGCGCGATACTTGTGCTTGGCGCGAGACTGGCGGGTTGCGGACCGACAGCGGTCGGGCAGCCATTGCTCACATCGCTGGCAGCCACGGGAAGGCCGAGTTTGCTGGCATAGGCATTCAGCGCGGCCTTCTTTTCCAGGTCGCTGAACTGATGGCCGGCCGGATACCAGGCGTGGCAGGCGGGGCCTGCATCACTGTCCAGCTTCATCTGCACGCCGCCATCGGGATTGGCCGACAGCATGGCCGAGCGGCCGTCGGCATAGCGCACTTCCACGCCTTTGGTGGTAAGGCGGAAGAAACCGGTGACACTGGACCCGGCGCTGGGACTGCCGCTGTCCTCCACCACCGTCCCCATGCGGTCGGTCATGAAGGTGAATGTGGTTTTGCGGGCCATGCCCCCGGCCGGTACGACCTGCAATTCCATACCGCCCTCGATAAGGGTCAGCGCGATGGAGGATCCGTCGACGCCGATCAAGGTCTTGCCCGAGACGCCGCCAAAGGGGGCCTCGTTCGCCGCGTCCTTTGTCGAAGTCGTGGAAATCTTGGTGG
>DATHLY010000266.1:0-5284 GCA_035487655.1 Rhizomicrobium sp.
ATGACATGGACGCCGCGCGTCTCCAGCCCGGTGAGAGTTTACTCATTCACGGCGGCACAAGCGGCATTGGAAGCATCGCGATTCAGATATTTGCCGCCCGCGGACATCGCATTTTGACCACGGTGGGCAGCGAGCAGAAGTGCGAAGCCGCGCGCAAGCTGGGTGCGGCGCGGGCGATCAACTATCGCGAGGAAGATTTCGTTGCCGTGGTGAAGGATGAAACCGGCGGCAAGGGTGTGAACGTCATCCTGGATATGGTCGGCGGCGACTATGTCCAGCGCAATATCGAAGCGGCCGCGCCTTGGGGCCGCATCGTCAATATCGCCTATCAGAAGGGCTTCCGTGCCGAGGTGAATTTCGCGCCGGTCCTGACCAAGCGGCTGACGCTCACCGCAACCACTTTGCGGGGCCGCACCCTGGAACAGAAACGCGCCATCCGTGATGCCCTGCTGCGCGAAGTCTGGTCCTTGCTGGGGAGCCAAATCCGGCCGGTGACCGACCGGATATTCTCCTTGGATCAGGCCCAGCAAGCTCATGAATCCATGGCAAAAACCGGCCATATTGGCAAAATCCTGCTCAAGCCTTAGTTCCCCTTCCAGCCTTCGCATCGCAAGCGCTGCGACGTTCGGTTGGCTTGGCCGCCAACCTCACCCTCCCCCCGCAAAAAGGCGGGGGGAGGCCCCTGAAAGTCTTTGCGGCGAGCCGCCTGCCCGGCTAAAAGACCCCGTTCCTCGAAAGGATTGCCTGACGAGGGGCGGAGGGCCCGGACAAGGCCCCCGCTCAACGGGAGAAAACCACCATGGCCGTCGACCAGAAACCCCTGATGCCCAAAGCCACCGCCGTCTGGCTGGTGGACAACACCGCGCTCTCCTTCGAGCAGATCGCGGATTTCTGCGGCTTGCATCCGCTGGAAGTGAAAGGCATCGCCGACGAAGACGTGGCCAAGGGCATCAAAGGCCAGGACCCGGTGGCCACCGGCCAATTGACGCGCGAGCAGATCGCCGAAGCCGAAAAGGACCCGCGCAAGCGCCTCAAAATGGCGCCCGCCAAGCACAAGATGCCCAATGTGCGCCTCAAGCGCGCGCCGCGCTACACGCCGGTGAGCAAACGCCAGGACAAGCCCGATGCGGTGTATTGGTTGATTCGCAATCATTCGGAATTTTCCGACAGCGACATCATCAAGCTGGTGGGCACCACCAAGGCCACCATCGCCAAGATCCGCGAGCGGTCGCACTGGAACGCGGCCAACATCAAGGCGGTGGATCCGGTGACGCTGGGCCTTTGCTCACAGCTGGAATTGGACCTGGCGGTCGCTCGCGTCTCCGCCAAGCATGAGCGCGCCATGAAGCGCGCCGCCAAGAAGGGCGCTTCCCTGAAGCCGATATCGGAAACCACTGCTCCGCCCCCGGCTGATCCGCTGGCCATGCCGGAAGTCGTGCCGGCCGAAGGCGAAGGCCAACCGGCGTCGGACGAGTGGAAATTGTCCAGCCAGTTGGAGCAGGATTAAAGATAAATCGCTGCAACGATACCGAGCACGACCACAATCAAAAATAAAATTAGAGCCGCTTCGAGATACTTCTCGAGCAGCGCCTGCGCCCTTTCGCCGAAGAAATAGACCAGCATCGCCTCGATCAGCAAATAGCGGACGCTGCGAGTGATCGCCGAATAGAGCATGAACAGGGGAAAGGTGACTCCCGCCAGGCCCGAGGCGATCGTGACCAGCTTGTACGGAATCGGCGTCGCCCCCTGCGCCATAATCATGTAAGCGTTCTGACTGTACTCCGCTCGGTAGTACTCAACCTTCGCCATCGGCACATGCAGCGCATGGATCAACCACAGTCCCGCCGTGTCCCAGAACAGGGCACCGATGGCATAGCCCAGCATTCCGCCCGCCACCGACCAGAAGGCGACCCAGGCACCCAAGCGGAAGACGCGCTTGCGATCCGCCAACATCATGGGCAGCACCATCACATCGGCGGGAATGGGAAAGAAGCTGGCCTCGGCAAAGGCAAAGGCCGCCACCGCCGCCCAGGCATGGCGGCCTTGGGCATTGGCCAGCATCCAGGCATAGATGGCGCGCAAGCCGCGCGGCCTTTTCTTGGAATCTTCGGGCTTATCGATGAAGGTCATGGGCGGCTTCTAACATTGCCGCCGAAATCTAACAAACACGTCAGCCAATCTTGCCGCCTCGAGCGGCTTTCTCTAGCTTCGTTTTTGCCATGGCCGCCAAAAAGCGCAGACAAAAAACCATCACAGGAGCCGGAAAGCCTTATGAGACGGGGCTTGACCGCGTGCCGGCCAATTTCCAGCCGCTGACACCCCTGTCGTTTCTGGAGCGCGCTGCCCAGGTCTTTCCCCGCCACACCGCCATCATCCATGGCAGCCAGCGGATCGACTATGCCACATTTTATTCCCGGAGCCGCAGGCTGGCGTCCGCCCTGTCAAAATTGGGCGTCCGCAAAGGCGACACGGTGGCGGTGATGTTGGCCAACACCCCGCCCATGCTGGAAGCCCATTATGGCATCCCCATGCTGGGCGCGGTGCTGAATGCGCTCAACACAAGGCTGGATGCGGCGGCGATCGCCTTCATGCTGCAGCATGGGGGCGCAAAGATCCTGATCACCGATCGCGAATTCTCCGCCACCATTGCCGGCGCGCTCAAGCTTTTGAAATGGAAGCCGCTGGTGATCGACTACGACGACAAGGAATTTCCGCAGGACGGAGCGCGGCTGGGCAAGATCGACTATGAGAAATTGCTCAGAGATGGCGATCCCGATTTCGCCTGGAAGATGCCGGACGATGAGTGGAACGCCATCGCGCTGAACTACACCTCCGGCACCACGGGCAACCCCAAGGGCGTGGTCTATCACCATCGCGGCGCCGCCCTGATGTGCTACGGCAATGCCCTGGCCGGCACGATGGTGGAGCATCCGGTGCTGCTTTGGACCTTGCCGATGTTCCATTGCAACGGCTGGTGCATGCCTTGGTCCTTATCGGCGGTGGCGGGCACCCATGTCTGCCTGCGCTGGGTTCGCGCGCGGGCAATTTTCGAGGCTCTTGCCGCCCATGGCGTCACCCATCTGTGCGGCGCGCCTATCGTCATGTCCACGCTGATCAATGCCGGCGAGACCGAACGCAAAAGCTTTCCCCAGAAGGTGCGCTTCATGGCCGCCGCCGCGCCGCCGCCGGAATCCACCTTGGCCGCGATGGCGGATGCCGGATTCGAGGTGGTGCATGTTTATGGCCTGACCGAGGTCTACGGACCCGCCGTGGTTAATGAATGGCACGGGGAATGGAATGCCTTGGATGCGGCGTCCCGCGCCGCCAAGAAAGCCCGCCAGGGCGTGCGCTACGCGCCGCTGGAGGCGTTGGCCGTGCTTGATCCCAAAACCATGAAACCGGTGCCCGCCGACGGCAAGACCATCGGCGAGGTGATGTTCCGGGGCAATATCGTGATGCGCGGCTATCTGAAGAACCCCAAGGCAACGCGCGACGCCCTGAAGGATGGCTGGTTTCATTCCGGCGACCTGGGGGTAATGTATCCGGACGGCTATATCCAGCTGAAAGACCGCTCCAAGGACATCATCATCTCCGGCGGCGAAAACATCTCCTCCATCGAAGTGGAAGATGCCATTGCCCGACATCCCGATGTGCTGTTCGTGGCGGTTGTGGCGCGGCCCGACCCCAAATGGGGCGAGCATCCTTGCGCCTTTGTCGAATTGAGGTCCGGCCGCCGGACATCGGAGGCCGACATTCTGGATTTCGCCAAGACGCGGCTGGCCAAATTCAAGATGCCACGCACGGTCGTTTTTGCCGAACTGCCCAAAACCTCGACGGGCAAGATCCAGAAATTCGTGCTGCGCGAACGGGCGAAGAGCTTGTGATTGTTCCCCGCGGCCGCGCCTTTAAGGCGCGGCCCTCGCGGGGAACAAGGAGGCTCAGTTGACCGCGGCCTTCAGCCGCTCGAGCTCATCCTTGATTCTCAATTTCTGCTTTTTCAGGGCGGCGACGCGCATCTCATCCCAATCAGGATTGGCCATCTCGCTCTCGATGATGTCTTGGATTTTTTTATGCTGAATGGACAGGTGAAGAATGTGTCCTTCTAGCGCCATGCATGCACCTCCTCGTTCGATTTCGGTTCGGCTGGCGCTTGCGCCCGAAAGCCTCACGCCTGGCTGACGAAAAGCAAAGCACCAAACCCCGTGCCTGTCATCCCCCCAAGAGGTATGGGAACTGAAACTCTTTGTCCTTGCCTTAAGAAGTGCTAACGGGAAGCGATGAAGGCGCGGGAAACGGCAAAAAACGAACCGGAACGGCTGGTTATCGGCCTCACCGGCGCTTCGGGCGTGGTTTATGGCATTCGCGCGCTGGAAGCCTGTGCGGAGTTGGGAATAGAATCACACCTGGTTATGACCAAGCCTGCGGAAATGACCATAGGCTACGAAACCAAGCTTTCTCCCAGAGAGGTCGCCGCCAAGGCCGATTACAGCTACGCGGTGGCGGATATCGCCGCGCCCATCGCCAGCGGCAGCTTCCGGACCAGGGGCATGTTGGTGGCGCCCTGTTCGGTGCGCAGCATGAGCGAAATCGCCACCGGCGTGACCACCAACTGCCTGACCCGCGCCGCCGATGTCATGCTCAAAGAGCGTCGGCCCTTGGTGTTGATGGTGCGGGAGACGCCCCTGCATCTGGGGCATTTGCGGACCATGGCTGCCCTGACCGAGATGGGGGCCATCATCCTGCCGCCGGTCCCGGCCTTTTATGCCGAACCGCGCAGTTTGTCGGACCTGGTGGATCAAATGGTTGGCCGCGCCCTGGATTTGTTCGGCTATAATTGGCCGGGCGTGAAGCGCTGGGGGGAAGATTTGACGAAAGGTCGCCGCAAGTCCTCCCCCAGCGCGCGAAGCGCGGCGACAGGGGAGATGCCCGTAGCAGCGCCCGCGCTGCGAAGGGCAGAGGGGGCAAAGACCCGGCGCAGCAAGAAGATCAAATCATGACGCGCGTGGTTGGTCCCGATGAGGTCGCAGCGCGCGCCAAGCTGGCCCAGTTGACGCAGGAGCATCGCGACCTGGATGCGGCTATCGAAGCAATGGCGGCATCCGGCAACGCCGATCTGCTGGCCTTGTCGCGGCTGAAGAAGCGCAAGCTTCAGCTGAAGGACGAGATCACCGAGATCAACAACGGGCTGCTGCCAGATATTATTGCTTAGGCTCGCTTGGTTCTTTTCCTCTCCCCCTGTGGGATCCGAAGGACGGGCGCGCGCCCAAGCGCGCCCAGTCGAGGA
>DATHLY010000267.1:0-3864 GCA_035487655.1 Rhizomicrobium sp.
CGAATACCGGATTCCCATCGCCTTGCACAATGTCAGTGGGTTGCTGCTCAACATGGCTTCACAGCAGGTGGCGGCGGCGACCTTCAACTGCCCCAGGATCGAGATGGCGAAGCGGGCGCTGCAACTCACTTTGGGCGGCAAGAATCCGCTGGAGGTGCGGGGCGGTAAGATGAGGGTGTCGAACTTGCCTGGCCTTGGCGTGGAGGTGGACGAAAAATATTTACGAGCCAATGCCGCGCCAGGGGAGCCGTGGTGGGGTTCGTAGCGATTTGCGAAGCAAACAAAACGGTCCAGTGGACCGTTTTGAGCTACGAACCGCCGCGAGCCAAAGCGAGCGGCCGGACCGACGGAGCCGAGCCACGGACCCAAAATGCCAGAGTTCAGCGACAAGTACTGGCTTAGGTCCCAGTTGCCGTTAGGACGACGTACCGGATGCGGGTTGCGGCATGGACGCAGGGTTGGGCGCGGACTCGGTCACCTGCAATTCACCGCTGCGCGGTTCGGCAGCGGCAGGTGCGGGAGCGCCTGGCTCCGCCGAGACTCCGGCACCTTCTATCGGATTGCCGACGTCCATCTGCACATCCGAGATGCTGCTGGCGACTTCGGCGATCGGATTATTCTTCTTGAGATCCTCGATTTCCTTGCGCAGCTCCGCCAGCTCGCTCTCGCGCGCCATCTCGTCGAAGCTGCGACGGAATTCGCCGGCCATGGTGCGCGCCTTGGCGGCCCATTTGCCGGCCATGTTCATCAGGCGCGGCAAATCCTTCGGCCCCACCACTACGAGCGCGACGACGAGCATGATGCTCAGATGTTGCCAGCTGAAAAAGTCGAACATGGTCTCAGCGTCAGACCGTGGTCTTGTCCTTGTTGGTATCCTCGGCGTTGATCACCTTGGGGTCATCCTTTTCGGACAGACCCTTTTTGAAGCTGTTAATGCCTTTGCCGAAGTCACCCATCAGGTCGGAGACCTTGCCGCGGCCGCCGAATAGCACCAGCGCGATCAGCGCCAGGATCAGGATGTGCCAGATGCTGAAGCTACCCATGAGATTCTCCTAACTATTTGAAACCTTTAAGGTTTCTACATTGCGCACCCCGGAGGGCACACCTCTTGAACCCTTTAAAGCCCCTTGAGAGGTAAGGCGCAAGGGCGGCCCCTAAAAGGGGTTACTAACCCGGCAATGTAGCTGGAACCGGCCACAGGCGAGGCGCGAGGGATTTTGCGACGTGAGCAGGAGCGTCGCGCGGAGCGTACGATAGTATGTGAGCACGCGCGACGAACTCACGACGCAAAAGACCCGCGCCATCCCGGCCTCGCGTCCTCGCGCCGCTCGGACGCTGCGGCGTTCGGCGGGCGAAAGGTCCACTGGACCTTTCGCTAATCCGCCTCACCCGACGAGTATCTCCCCCTTCCGGCCTAGCGCATTGGCCAACTCGCCCAACCGCCGCTGCACCGGTTCTCCAGCAATGGCCTCGCGAGGGGTGGGCACTTCCAGGATCACCTTGGACGCCGTCATGCGCAGGCGGTAGTTGGCCAATTCGCCCGCCGCGGACGCCGATAGCGAAAAGGCGAAGCGCCAAGCCAGTCCCAGAATCAGGGCGCGTTTTTCGTCATCCTTGTCCAGCAGCCCCTGCAGCGCCATGTGCTGGGGAAAATCCTCGTCACCGGAATAGCGGTGAAACACGGACGCCGCGATGACGGCGCGCGCCCGGTGGCCGGCACCGGCGAAAGGCGCGTTCAGGACTTGGGAGAAGGCGCCCGTGGCACGGTCATCGGGATGGCGCCGCCAGGCGATGTCGGAGAAAAACGCGCTGGCCTCGCGCTCTCGGGCATCCCCGACATCCTCGCCTTCGAACAAGGGCGCGGTCCATCCCAGCATTTCATGGGCATGCACCGGCACGCGCGCATTGCGCTGATTGGCGGCGCGCGCATATTCCATCAGCGGATCCTTGGCGCGCTCTTCGGGCGGCAGACGGGCATAGAGAAGCCCCTCGCGCAAGCCATAGGCGGAGATCACGACATCCTTGATGCCACCGACCTCCAACAGCCGTTCCAGCACCACCGCGCCATAGGGAAGACTGTCAGCGCGGCGCTTGGACACGACCTTGATCTTGCGCACGCTGTCCCTGGAGAGGCCCGCCAGCAGCCGGCAAAGCCTCAGCGCCCGTCCGCGCGGTATGATGTAGTGCTGCAGCACATGGAGGGGATAATTCTGCTCCTCCATGTCCACACGGGCAAAGCTGCGCCAGGCGCCGCCGACCGCATACAAAGCGGGAGCCGACAGGTCGGGAATATTCTTGAGTCCCTTGTCGACAATGTCGCGCGCCTTGTCGGGATCGCCTTTGCTTTGGTCCATGAGGCGCAAGGGTCCGACCGGCATGGTATAGGCCGCGCCGGTTTGGCCGTTCTTGACCGAAACCATATCCAGGCTGCCGCCGCCCAGATCGGCCGCCAAGCCGTCCGCGTTGGGAATGCCCGCCATCACGCCTTCCGCGGCGATGCGGGCCTCGTCCTCACCCGCGAGAATCCGGATCGGCCGGCCCCAGGCGGCTTCCGCGCGGCGGATGAACTCCGCCCCGTTGCTGGCATCGCGCGCCGCGGCCGTCGCCACCGCGTCGCGATGCTCGACATTCAGGCCGTCGGCGATCATGCGAAAGCGCGACAAGGCTTCCAGCGCGGCGGTGCAACCTTCGGCCTGCAGCCTTCCGGTGGTGACCATGTCGCGCCCGATGGCGCAGATGGATTTTTCATTCTGCAGGCTGGCCGCCACCCGGCTCTGGGATTCGTAGACAACCAGGCGCACCGAATTGGAGCCGATGTCGACGATGGCCACCGGCCCCCGCGCTTTTGGCACGCCGGACGCCTGGCCCTTGGGTTGCCAGACGTTGCGAAGATCGGCCACGGCCATGGCTTGCTAGCTCCGGCGCTTCGCCTGGTTCTGCATCTTGAGCGCGCGACCGCGGCCCGAAAGCGATGGATTGGTCATGAAATAGGTATGCGCAGAGAAGGCATCGCTGTCCTCGGAATGCGAATCGCGGACATAGCGTCCGTCCGCCTGCATATACCAGCTTTGCGCCTGGTCTTTCAGCTGCGCCACCATGATCTGGTCAAGGACCTGTTGATGGACCGTGGGATTTTCAACGGGAACAAGGGTTTCCACCCGGCGGTCCAGGTTGCGCGGCATCCAATCGGCGGAGGAGATGTAAACCTTGGCGCTGCGGTGCGGCAGCTCGTGGCCGTTGCCGAAACAGATGATGCGGCCATGTTCCAGGAATCGGCCTACGATCGACTTGACGCGGATATTGTCCGACAGGCCCGGCACGCCGGGCCTCAGGCAGCAGATGCCGCGCACGACAAGTTCCACTTTCACGCCGGCCTGGCTGGCGCGATAGAGGCCGTCGATCATGCCGGGGTCCACCAGCGCATTCAGCTTCACCCAGATCGCAGCGGGCTTGCCGGCGCGCGCACTCATGATTTCGTGCTGGATATCCTCGATCAGCCGGCCGCGCAGGGTGAGGGGCGACATGGCCAGCCTTTCCAGCGCCGTGGGCTCGGCATAGCCGGTGATGAAATTGAACAACTGGGCGGCATCGCGCCCCAGCGCCGGATCGGCGCTGAACAGCGACAGGTCGGTATAGATCTTGGCGGTATTGGGGTGATAGTTGCCGGTGCCGAAATGGCAATAGGTGACGAGGTGCCCGCTCTCGCGCCGCACCACCAGGCTGATCTTGGCATGCGTCTTCAGCGCGATGAAGCCATAGACCACCTGCACGCCGGCCCGTTCCAGGTCGCGGGCCCATTTGATGTTGGCGGCCTCGTCGAAGCGGGCCTTGAGTTCCACCAAGGGGGTGACCGACTTGCCGGCC
>DATHLY010000268.1:0-11371 GCA_035487655.1 Rhizomicrobium sp.
TACGACATGCTGTGCAAGGCCGACGCGATCGGCGTCTTCCAGGTGGAGAGCCGTGCCCAGATGAGCATGCTGCCGCGCCTGCAGCCCCGTACTCGCTACGATCTGACGATCGAGGTGGCGATCGTCAGGCCCGGGCCCATCCAGGGCGGCATGGTGAACCCCTATTTGAAGCGGCGGACCATGCAAAGGAAGGACCCCAAAGCGGTTTTCCCGTTTCCTCAACCCGATCCGAAACATGGCGAGGCGGACGAATTGCACCGCATCCTGGATCGGACTTTGGGCATCCCGCTATTTCAGGAACAGGCGATGCGGCTGGCCATCGTCGCCGCGAAATTCACCCCCGACGAAGCCAATGGATTGCGCCGGGCCATGGCGACCTTCCGCCATGTCGGGACCATGCACACATTCGAGCAAAAGTTCGTGGGCCGCATGGTGGCGCGTGGTTATGAGCAAAAATTCGCCCAGGACTGCTTCAACCAGATCAAGGGCTTTGGCGAATACGGATTTCCCGAAAGCCATGCCGCCAGTTTCGCTCTCCTGGTTTATGTTTCCGCCTGGATCAAGAAGCACCATCCCGCCGCCTTTGCCGCCGCGCTGCTCAACTCCCAGCCCATGGGCTTTTACGCGCCGGCCGAGATCGTGCGTTGTGCCCGCGAACATGGCGTGCCCGTCCTGGCGCCGGACGCCGCTTTCAGCGATTGGGATTGCACCTTGGAGCGCAATGAAAAAGGCCTGTTGTGTCTGAGGCTGGGTTTGCGCCAGATCGACGGTTTTCGCGAAGATGACGCCCACACCATCATGAACGGGCGCGGCTACGGCTATCCGACTTTCGCCGATTTCGCCCGCCGCACGGGATTATCCAAACGCGCCTTGGTCAGTTTGGCGGAAGCCGATGCCTTTCGCGGGTTTGGATTGGACCGGCGCGAAGGCCTGTGGGCGGTGCGGCGCCTGCCCGACGACACACCGCTTCCTCTTTTCGCTTTTGAAGGAAATCGGGGCGCCACGCCGGAACTGGGCGCGGAAAGCATCGCACCCCTGCCCTCGATGCCGCTCGGCGAGCAGGTGTTGGCGGACTACCAGACCACGCGCCTGTCGCTCAAAGCCTATCCCACCCAGTTCCTGCGCCCGGTCTTTGAAGGCGAAGGCATCGCCTCCTGCAAGGAAATGGGCGCGCTTGCCGACGGCGCGGCCGTGCGCTGCGCGGGCGTGGTGCTGGTGCGCCAGCGCCCAGGCAAAGGCAACGCGATCTTCGTCACCCTCAGCGACGAGACCGGCGTGTGCAATGTGGTGATCTGGGCTCGTATTTTCGAGACGTTCCGCAAGGAGGTGATGGGCGCGCGCCTGCTTTTGGCCGAAGGCAAGGTGCAAAAGAGCCCGGAAGGCGTGGCTTATCTGATGGCCGAAAGGCTGATCGACCGCAGCGCCGATCTGCGCCTGCTGAGCGGGGCCGTACTCCCCGGCCACAAGCCCGTTCATGGCCACCCCCGTGATGTGCGCATCCTCCCACCATCCCGGGATTTTCATTGAAGTCGCGGCTTCGAAAAAGCGGCGATATCCCTTAAGACCGCCCTATTATCGTTGCGCGCGAAACGGGACACAGGCGGATGGGTTGGGAGCGGGACAGGACGCCGCGGCATTGGACGGGATTCACCCTGATCGCCGCATCCCTGATGCTGGCGACCCCGTTATGGAATGTCTGGGCGCCCGCCATGCCCGATTACCCGGCGCATCTGGCAAGCTTCGCGCTGATCGAACAGGGCACGTTCCATCACGGCATGCCCGGCGGCAACGCCTTCTATCACCTGCAATGGAGTTTCGTGCCCAATCTGGCGTCGGAGGTCATCGTCCCGCTCCTGGCGCAACTGACCGGGGTGGTCGCGGCAACCAAGCTGTTTCTCACCCTGGCGCTCTTCCTTTGGATTTTGGGACCCGGCGCGGTTCACCGCGCTCTTTATGGCCGCGTCGGCATCGCGCCCTTGTTCGGCTCCTTCTTTGCCTACAATGCCAATTTCACCTGGGGCTTCTTCAATTATTACTTCGCCTCCGGCCTCAGCTTCGCCATCTTCGCCGCCTGGATCGCTACCGATGGCCGCAACAGCGCGCTGCGCCTTGCGGCCTTCACCCTTGCGGTCACCGCGCTCTATTTCTGCCATATCTTCGCGGCGGCCAGCCTGCTTCTGATGCTGATCGGGTTTGAAGCCGTCCAGAACGCCCGCCATGAACAACGCGACATCGCAAAGCTGCTCAGGCGCGCCGCGCGGCTGTTGTTGCTTTATGTCCCCGCCATTCTGGCCTTTGTGTTTCTCAAGCCGGGCAGCACGGGCGGCAACGGCGTCGAATTCAACCTAATCGATACGGCGCTGGACCGGTTCGGAAGCCTGGTGGAGTATGCGTTCGACGACAGCGACTATACGGTCACCATCCTCCTGTTCGGCGGGTTGGGGCTGGCGCTCCTGTTCCGCAAGGCGCGCCTGCATCCCGCCATGTGGGGCACGCTGGGCCTGCTGCTGGTCGGCGCGGTGGGTGCGCCGGAATGGGCGCTGGGCGGCTGGGCGGTGCATCTGCGCCTGCCCGCGGTGTTCGGCGCCATGCTGTTTGCCGCAACCGAATTTCGCATGAAGCCGCCGATGCGCGCCGGCCTCGCCGCTCTGGCCTTGGCGCTGATCGCCTTCAATGCCATCCGGTTGACGCAGAACTGGCTGGGCTATGACCGGCAATATCGCGAATTCCAGGCCTCGCTCGAGGAAGTGCCGCGCGGCGCTCGCCTTTTGACCGTGTTGGACGGCAATGCCATTGGCGAGCGTGCCGACCAGCCCTACTGGCATATGGCGGAATTCGCCATTCCCGAGCGCGGCGTTTTCACCCCGCTCTTGTTCACCACCAAGGGCCAGCATGTGGTGCAATGGAACGAGCCTTATGCGCGCTATGCCGCCCAGACCGCGGAACAGGGTTCGCCGCCGGACGTCGACGAACTGGTCTATCTGGCGCGGGGAAAGTTGGACGCGGATGAAGAGATGCGCCAGAGCGTGCCCTATCTCAACCACTTCCAATGCCACTTCGACATCGCCGTGCTGGTGCATTTGGGCGGCAAGCGAACGCCGGTTCCTTCGATGCTCAGGCTGCGCCAGAATGGCAGCTTCTTTTCCTTTTACGATATCCTGCCAGACCGGAGCTGCGCGCGATGAAAGCACTGCTCGCCACGCTGTTCTGGGGCGTGATGGCCGTGGCCATCTTTGTCTTGCTGGCGCGCAACACCATGGCGATCCCGGTTCTGGCGCCGCTCGATCCCAATGAAGGCTGGAATGCCGCCCATGCTTTGTCCCTGCTGGCCGGCCACAGCCTGTATCCGCCGCCGCAAAGCCTGATGGTCAACAACTATCCGCCTTTGTCCTTCTATCTGGCGGCCGCACTGACTCACGTGACGGGTGACGCAGTCATCGCCGGACGCATCCTGTCCCTGTTCGCCTTCCTGGGCACATGTGCCGGCATCGCACTGGTGATGCGGCGATTGGTTTTGAGCACGCATGCGCAATGGGTCGCCGTTCTGTTCTTTGCCGCCACGCTTTTGATCGCCAGCGACTATGTCGGCATGGACGATCCCCAGCTTCTGGGCCATGCCGTGCAGCTTTTTGCCCTACTGCTGCTGACGCGGGAGCGGCCCCTGGCCGGCGGCGCGGCTTTTGCGGCGAGCCTGTTCCTGAAGCACAATCTTCTGGTCCTGCCACTGGCGGCTGCCTTCTGGCTCTGGCGGCGGCGGCCGGGGGCGGCCCTGCGCTTCGTCCTGTCGGGCATCGGCTTTATCGCCCTGGGACTCATGTTGTTCCGGCTGTTCTACGGCGTCGATCTGTTATCGATGCTCGCCTCACCGCGGCTGACCTCGCTGGCCAATGTCCAATCCGCCGCGAGCCATCTGTGGTGGGCGGTGTTGCCTCTCGCGGCTTTGTTGCTGCAGCGGCAGGATCCACGACGGGATTTTTGCCTGATCTATGCCGCGATCGCCTTGGCTGTCGGCCTGATCTTTTCCGCAGGCGATGGGGTGGACATGAATGTCTTCTTTGATCTGGCCATCGCCTGCGCCCTCGCCTTGGGCCTGGCGGCCGAGACCAACAGCGCGCGCGCGGCTCTTTGCGCCCTGCCGCTGCCGCTGTTCCTGATGGCGAACTTTCAGGGCAACAATTTCTTTTTCACGCCGGACTTCCGCTCCCAATCCGCGCGCGACATCGCCTTCCTCAAATCCCATCCGGGGGCGGCTCTGTGCGACCAGCTTTCACTTTGCCTGTGGGCGGGAAAGGGTGCGGCGGTGGATGTCTTCAATGTGGACGAGCAGATCAAGACAGGCGCCCGCGACCCCTCAAGCCTGATGCGGATGATCGCGGCCCATCACTTCGCCGTGCTGCAATTGCAAGACTTGGATGCGCTGGGGGCGGTGCGTGGGACCATCGAAAGCCATTATCGCGCGGATCACAGCGACGACAACGGCACCTTCTTCACGCCCTCATTTTAAGCTCTGGCCTTGACCGTTCCGTGCCGTTCCAGCTTGCCCCAGCCGACAAATGGCCCGCGCAGCGCGGTCCATAGGGAGCGCAACACCACGTAATACATGATCTGGCGATAGCCGAAGCGTTGCAGCGGCAGCCACCAGAGCAGCCGCCAGTCCTCGCCTGTCTCCAGCACAAAGCCAACCACGGCCGCCAGAACATCCACCACGATAAAGATCAGGTAATAGATGACGACGATTCTGAGATTGTCGCCCGTATAAGTGCCGACATGCTGGGCGTAGTTGATGTATTCGCCGATCAACTGCCACAGCAGCAAAAGGTCGGCGACGGGCGCGAGCGTCGTGAGCAGGATCTGGAACAGCCACACTTGCGGCAGCGCCACCAGGCCCAGTTCCTCATAAGCGGGGTTGAAGGTGATGCGGCGATACTTCCACAGACATTGCAGCGTGCCATAGGCCCAGCGGAAGCGCTGCTTGGCCAGGCCGCGCACCGTGGCGGGGGCTTCCGTCCAGGCAATCGCCGTGGAATCGAAATACACGCGATAGCCTAAAGTCTGGATGGCGATGGTCAGGTCCTGATCCTCGGCCAGCGTGTCGCCAGGAAAGCCGCCAATTTCCACAAGCACGTCGCGCCGCCAAGCCCCCACTGCGCCCGGCACCACGGTGAGCGTGTCCAGCGCCGATAGCGCGCGCCGCTCCAGATTCTGCGCCACGATATATTCCAGCGCCTGCCAGCGCGTGATCATGTTGATGCGGTTGCCCACCTTGGCATTGCCCGCCACCGCCCCGATCGCCGGATCGGTGAACCAGCGCACCAGCCGCGAGATGGTTGTCTTCTCGAACTGGGTATCGGCATCCAGCGCCACCACCACTTCGCCATGGGCATTTGCCAGCCCCACATTCAGCGCATTGGCCTTGCCGCCATTGGGAATGGAGATCAGCCCAACGCGCGGTTCGTTCATGAAATGGGAGCGCGTGATATAGGCGGTATGGTCCTTGGAGCCGTCATCGATCACCAGCACTTCCAAATTGGGATAGTCGCTGGCAAGGATTCGCTCGATGGTGGTGACGATCACCTTTGCTTCATTGAAGGCGGGGATCAGCACCGTCACCTGTTGCGGTTCGCCCGTGCCGGGCATCGGCGTGCCGTCGCCTTTGATGCGCTTCCACAGCGCCAAGCCGGCCAGCGCCAGGAGCCGCGCCACGCCCAGCACGATGGCGCCCAGGAAGCAGTAGTAAAGAAACAGCGCGACATAACTCAAACTCAGGAACACCGCCCGATCGGCATAAAGCGACATGCTCAGCGGCAGGTGCGGCATGACATCGTCGTGGGTCTTGCCCACCAATTGCGACAAGGGCACGAAGTGATAGCCCTTGGCGCGGAGCGAATCGATCAGCTGCGGCAGCAGCACCAGCGTCTTGCTGCGGTCGCCGCCGGAATCGTGCATCAGCACGATGTTGCCGCGCAAATCGGGATTGGGATTGTCCAGCGCCTTGTACACCTGGCCCATCATCTGCGGCACCGTCAGCTCTTCCCAGTCCAGGGTGTCGAGATTCGAGGTCACCTCGATATAACCCAGCGCTTGGGCCTGCTTGATCGGCTCGATCTCGTCAGCATCGGAGGGATTGGAGTCGCTCAAATAAGGCGAGCGGAACAAAGTGAGCGAGCGGCCCGTCAAGGCCTGGAACAGCCGTTGGGTGGCGTTCAGCTCCAGCCGCACCGCGGTTGGCGGCGTGTCGGCCAAGTTGGGATGGGTATAGGTGTGGTTGCCGACTTCATGACCATCATTCAGCACCTGCAGCACCAGGCCGGGATGGGCCTCCATGTTGGAGCCGATCATGAAGAAGGCGCCGGGCACGTGCTTGTCCTTCAATATTTTCAGGATCTCGGGGGTCCATTCCGGGTCCGGGCCGTCGTCAAAGGTCAGCGCCAGCTTGCCCGGCACCGCGCCGCCGCGGCGGATGATGTAGCTGGTGGGCAGGCTGTCATAGCTTTCATCGGTGATGTCGCCGGTGCCTTGTTCGATGGTGAGCTTGCGCACACCCAGCGCCGGATCGCCTTCCACCCGCAGAAATTCTCCCCGTCCCACATAATCGACATTCTCCACATTGTTGGCGATGTTGCGCAGGCTTTCCGGCGCGGAGAAATTATAGGACCGGCCCATCAGGGGGATGATGGAGGGATCCTCGAAGCCCAATTTCCATAGGGCATAACCCGCCGGCCGGTAGGGGTCCGCGGCATGCATCTGGTTGAAGACGGTAATCCCGTCCAGGAACCAGACCTGATGGGTGCCGTCATTGTCTTCATAGCTGAAATGAGGATTGTTGGTGGCGGGATCGAATTCGACCTGGGCGCCATTGTCGCGCGCCGCAGTCATGGCGTCTTCGAAACTGTCGATCAGGGTCCTGCCGCCCTTCACCCAATCATAACCGTAGGAGCCGATGGCGATGATGGTGGAATCCGCCGGTAGCTGTTTCATCCGCTTGTCGAGGATGCGCTCGTACCAGTCCTGGCCGGCAATTGCCCCCGGTGCGCCATTGTCGTCGGTCTCGTCATAGGCCATCAGGATGGTGTAGTCGACGATGTCGGCATAGGTCTGGTAGGGCCAGTCATCGTCGTCGAACGGCGCAGCCTGGGCGATGATCCAGTCGTGCGGGGCAAAAGCCGCCGACATGCGGGAGAGGAAATCTTCCAAATCCTTGTGAGCGCCTTTGGGCACCTCTTCGAAGTCGATCGTCACGCCCTGGAACTTATTGGCGGCGACGAAGTTGGTGATCTGCTCCAGCAGCTGGTCACTGCGCGCACGGTCGGCCAGCAGCTTCGCCAGGCCCGGACCGTCCCATTTGCTGATTGTCACATTCTGGATCAGGGGCAGGATGGCGACGCTGGGCTTATTGGCGCGTATGAAGTCCAACCCACGCCTGTCGATCCAGCTGCGGAATTTCAGGTCGGGACCGTCCAAGGTGACCCAGACCGGCACGACCCAATCCAGGCTCTTCAGCGAGCGTTTCAGCGACGGCCAGCTCATGTCGTTGCTGCCCCAGTTCGTATAAAAGCCGATCGCCAGCGGCCGCCCATCCTGCGGCTTGAGGATGGCGGGCAGGGCGCGGCTGGGCAGCGCGCTTTGCGCCCGGCGCAATCGGGCGATCTCCTCCAGCCGGCGCTTGCGTGCCGCGACAGCAAGCCGCTCGGCACGGGCCAAAAGACCGGGCTTCTGAGCGCGCTTGAGCAGGGCCGGTAAAGGCGCCGGCGCCGCCCGTTGGGGAAAAACCAAGCCTCTCACCGGCGGCGCCAAGGTCAGGCTGGCGGCAAATCCCACCGATATGACCAGAAGGGCCAGGCCGGCGGCCCAGGCCAATACCTTGATGCGGACCGCGCGGCGTCCGGAGGCGTCGAAGAAGATCGGCTTGTTGGCCATTGCTCCTTGATACAATTGATACGTCTTAGTGCAAGTGGGTGCGCGTCACGGCGTCGCCATTGCGCAGAGCCACCTGGCGCCCCTGCGCGTTCATGCTAACAGAGGCATTGCAGCGATTTTCAGGCGGTCGTCCGTGGTATCCTATAATTGTACGAAGTGTCCGGGCTATTGCTGCTCCTATCCTCTGATCCCGCTTGACAAGCGCGACGTGCAGCGGCTGGCGGATCATTTCGGCATCACCTTTGAGGCGGCGCGCCATAAATTCACCAAGGTGGACGGTGAAGAGCCCTATGCCATGCGGCGCAAGGCGGATCGGTATTTCGGCAAAATCTGCCGTTTCTTCGACACCGAAAAGCGCAGCTGCACGATTTACGCCGCCCGCCCCGCCATTTGCCGCGATTATCCCGGCGGCAGTTGCGGCTACTACACCTTCCTGATGTCGGAACGGAATTCGCAGCAAGACCCCGATCACGTGGCCACGACTTGGAATGTCTAGACCCTCGCTATGCCCGTCTTTGTGGCGGTCATGGTGCACTGCACCGTTTTAAATGCCTTGGCCGAAACGGTTTTTTTTGATCTAACGCTTCCAAAGAACAAGGGGAGCGGAGGGCGTTAAGTGGGGCATACGGAACCGGATTCCGCCATCGATCCGGCTTTTTTCCCTGCGCAACCAAAATCCCAACACCTCGAACCGGGCATGGTCCCGGCACGGCCATTGGGCCGACATGAGCAATCGGAGCGGCCGACCCTTGGGGGCGGCCCATCCGGAAGATGTGGGGAGCGCGCGATTCAAGCGCCGGCAGACGGAGATATGACATGTTCCACCAATTATTGACCCCCGTGGGCGACAGCCTCGCTCTGTCCTTCCTGGTCGCGTCCATTCCGATCATCGTCGTGTTGTTGATGCTGGGCGTGCTCAAGCGTCCCGCCTGGCAGTCCTCCCTTGCCGGGCTTGGCACGGCACTGGTGATCGCGCTGGCGGTCTGGCAGTTCCCACTGAAGCTGGCATTTTCCGCCACCGCGGACGGCGTTGCCTTCGCGCTGTGGCCGATCATGTGGATCGTGCTCGCCGCCCTCACCCTGTACAACGTCGCGGTGCAGTCGGGTCGCTTCGACGCTTTCCGCCGCTGGGTGCTGGCGCATCTGCCCAATGACCGGCGGATCGTGCTGATCGTGATCGGCTACGGCTTCGGCTCGCTGCTGGAAGGGGTGACGGGCTTCGGCGCGCCAGTTGCGATCTCGGCTTCGCTCCTGATCATGCTGGGCTTCAAGGCCATCGATGCGGTGGTCTATGCCCTGCTCTTCAACACCGCCCCGGTCGCCTTCGGCTCGCTGGGCATTCCCATCACCACTCTGTCGGGCGTCACCAGTCTCCCCGCGGATGCGCTGGGCGCGATGGTCGGCCGGCAGCTTCCCATTTTCGCCTTCATACTGCCCTTCTACGTCATCGCCCTGTATGGCGGCCTGAAATCGGTGAAGGCCGTATTTCCGGCGCTGCTGGTGGCAGGCGGCGCTTTTGCCGGCGTGCAGTTCATCACCTCCAACTATGTGAACTATGTGTTGACCGACGTGCTGTCAGCGTTGAGCGCGCTTTTGGCCACGGTGCTGTTCCTGAAAGTGTGGCAGCCCAAGCCCGACCCGGAATATGCGTTGGGCGTGGGCCCCGCCAAGGAGATCCATCTGGACCATGCCACTGTGCCCACATGGCAGGGCTGGCTGCCTTGGCTGATCATGTCCGCTGTGGTGGTCCTGTGGACCCTCTTCAAAGTCGCCGCCATGGGCCAGCAGAACATCCAGTGGCCGGGCCTGCACAACCAGGTCTTCATCACCCTCTACGGCAAGCCTTACGCCGCCATCTGGGCCTTCCAGCCGCTGGCCACCGGCACTGCGGTGCTGGTGACGGCGATCCTGACGGCGCTGGCTGTCGGCATGGGGCCCAGGGGTTTCGTGCTGGCCTTCACAACGGCTCTCAAGCAGGTCTTGCTGCCGGCGCTGACGGTGGTGACGATCGTGGGCCTTGCCTTCCTGATGAATTATTCCGGCATGGCCTACACGCTGGGACTGGGAGTGGCGTCGGCCGGCGTCCTCTTCCCGCTGGTGTCGGCCTTCCTGGGCTGGCTGGCGGTCTTCCTGTCGGGCAGCGATTCTAGCGGCAATGCCCTGTTCGGCAACCTGCAGGTGGTTGCCGCCAACAAGTTGGGCTTCGATCCGGTGCTGATGGCCGCCACCAATTCCTCCGGCGGGGTTTTTGCCAAGATGATTTCGCCGCAGAACATCGCCACCGGCGCGGCCATCAGCGACTTGCGGGGGCATGAGGGCAACATCTTCGCCCGCACCTTCCTGCACAGCATCCTGCTCACCGTGCTGCTGGGCATTCTGGTCTTCCTGCAGCAGAATGTCTGGCCCTGGATGATCCCGCCGCATTGACCCGCATCACGTCGCGCGTGACAAAAAGGCCGGACCAAATGGTCCGGCCTTTTCGTTTGCAGCGGGGCGATTTAGGCTTCATTAGCTTCAACCACCTATTTCCATCCCAAAGAAGAGCATCATGGCGGACAGGATTACCGTTCACGGCCTTCAGGTCGCGCGAGCACTGCATGATTTCCTAGTCCAGGAAGCCTTGCCCGGCAGCGGCGTGGAGCCGGACAAATTCTGGGCCGGCTTTGCCGCCCTTGCCGTCAAGTCGATGCCGCAAAACAGGGCGCTGCTTGCGGAACGCGACCGGCTGCAGGCGGCGATCGACGCCTGGCACAAGGCTCATCCCGCCAAGCCGATCGAGACGGGCGCCTATGCCGCCTTCCTGAAGGAAATCGGCTATCTGCAACCGGAGGGCCCCGATTTCCAGATCGGCACCAGCAATGTCGATCCCGAAATCGCCACCATCGCGGGGCCGCAATTGGTGGTGCCGTTGACCAATGCGCGCTTTGCGCTGAACGCGCTCAATGCGCGCTGGGGCAGCCTGTATGACGCGCTTTACGGCACGGATGCGATTTCGCAGGAAGGCGAGTTGGCGCCCACAAAAGGCTACAATCAGAAGCGCGGGGAGAAAGTCATCGCCTTTGCGCGCGAGGCGCTGGACAAGGCCGCGCCCATGGCGGGCGGCTCCTGGGCGGATATTTCCGGACTTTCCGTCGAGAACGGCAAATTGAGCCCCGCCCTCAAGGACCCTGCGCAGTTCAAGGGCTATGGCGGCGATGCCAAAGCGCCGGCCCTTGTCCTTTTGGCGCACAATGGGTTGCATATCGAAATCCATATCGACCGCAACCACGCCATCGGCAAGACGGACAAGGCAGGCATCAGCGACGTGGTGCTGGAATCCGCCATCACCACCATCATGGATTGCGAGGATTCCATCGCCGCGGTGGATGCCGAGGACAAGGTCGGCGCCTATCGCAATTGGCTGGGGCTCTTGGCCGGCAACCTGACGGCAAAATTCGAAAAAGGCGGCAAGATG
>DATHLY010000269.1:0-8042 GCA_035487655.1 Rhizomicrobium sp.
ACACCTTCCGCGCATCCTTCCTCTTGTCGCCGATCAGAAGATCGAAATTGAAGGATGGGTCCATCTTTGCGGAAAAGGCGAACGACATAGCCTGGTATTTTCCGCCCGAGTAAAGGGACACCTGCGTCGCCCAGTCCACAATCTGGATCTGGAGATTGATGCCAGCTCGGGCCGCCATCGCCTGCACCAGCACCGCGGAATCGAACATCTCCGGATAGCGGCGATTGGTGGTCAGGATGATCGGCTGACCCTTGTAACCGCTGGCTGCCGCAAGCAATCGTGCCTGTGCGACATTGGGCTCGGTCATTTCCGATTCCGCGTGACCATAAAATGGGCTGGCAACGGGCACAGGTGAGGAATCGGCCAAAGCCGTGCCATTGGTCGCAGCATGCGCCAATCCCGCCCGGTCGATGGTCAACGCGATGGCGCGGCGCATACGCGGGTCCTTCAGGACTGGATCCTGTGTCTGGAACAGTAGTGCGTAGAAATCCAATACGGGGGCGCCGACGAGCCGGATGGCGGAATCGCGACGTACAATCCCCAACTGGTTGGGATCCAGCGCATCCATCAGGTCCAGATTGCCGCGCATCAACGCCGCCGCAGCCGCGGAGGAATCTGGGATGATCAGGAAACGCACCCGGTCGACCAGTGCATGCTTGCCGCCGGCATTGCCGTCGCCGGGCCCAGGCCGCGCCGCGTAATGGGGGAATCGTAACAACTCCAGGTAATTGCCGTGCCGCCAGTCGCCCAGCATGAACGGACCTGTTCCGATCGGCCTGATCCAGGTAACGCCATTCACCGCCACCGAGGCGCGTTGCAGGATGCCGGTGCCGCCGCAGTCGGCGCGCGATAGGGTCTTGAGAAACAGCGGCGCCGGGCGATCCAGCGCGATCCGAACCGTCATCCTGTCTGGCGCAATCACCGAAACGATCTTGGCGATGGTGCCTTCCAATGCCGAAAGGCAACGCCAGTGGTTTTTTGGCTCCAGATACCAGTGAAACGACCACAACACGTCCTCGGCCGTCAGCTTTGCGCCATTGTGAAAGTTGACGCCATCGCGCAACGCGAAGGTATAAACCCGGCCGTCTGGCGACACGGTCCAGCCTTTTGCCAGCATCGCGCCGACCGAACCATCCTCACGGGAGGCGACCAGGCCTTCAACAATGTGAATCAGCACCGCATCGGTATTCTCGTCGCGCCGCATGCCAGGCATAGTGGAGACGATGTCGGCGTTGAGCCGCGCTCGCAGGAGAGTCTCTGCCCAGGCGGGCCTGGCGGCAAGCAGCGCGGCCAGAAACAGACCGGTTGCCACCACCGCCTTTACCGGCGTGCCCCCAACCTGCATTACGGACCGCCCATTACCGGACTGACCGGTCTGCTTTTTCGCTGCCGCAGGGTTCGCGCGATCCACGGCCCATAGCCGCCATCATACAGGATCGCGGCCAAGCAGTTGGCCAACTCTCCTACCGAGCCGATGCAGCGCGGCGTGATTTTCTTCTGCGGCATGCGTGGACCCTATTTTGGTATTTTATGCTTGTAAAGTACGATATGGGCGATTATGCAGCCGCTCTTTTCCGGAGGCAGACATGGACATTCTCGTTCTTCCTGGGGACGGCATCGGGCCGGAGATAACCGATGCGACGCTGTCCGTTTTGGACGCAGCCAGCCGTGCCTTCGCGTTGGACCTGATGTTCGAGCGGCATGAGATCGGCTTTGCCAGCCTCAAGAGCCAGGGAACCACGATGCCAGAAGCCGTGCTGAAGCGCGTGTCCCAGGTCGGCGGCACCATTTTGGGACCGGTCTCGCACTATGACTACCCGCCGCCGGCGCAGGGCGGCTTCAACCCATCCGGCGTGTTGCGCAAGACGTTCGACCTTTACGCCAATATCCGGCCCTGCCGCAGCCGACCAGGCCTCTCCATCCTCAAAAAGCCGATGGATCTGGTCATCGTGCGCGAGAATACCGAGGGCTTCTACTCCGATCGCAACATGTTCGCCGGCAGCGGCGAGTTCATGCCCGACGAGGACAGCGCCTTTTCCTTGCGCAAGGTCACTGCCAAAGCCTCGGCCCGCATCGCGCGCGCCGGATTTGAACTGGCGCGCGGGCGCAGGAAGAAAGTCACGGCCGTTCACAAGGCCAATGTCGTAAAATTGTCCGACGGACTGTTCCTGCGGGAAGTGCGCCGGGTGGCCCGCGACTATCCCGACGTAGCGCTTGATGATGTGATCGTCGACGCTGCCGCCGCGCTGCTGGTTCGCGCGCCCGAGCGGTTCGACGTCATCGTCACGACCAATATGTTCGGGGATATCCTGTCGGACGAAGCCAGCGAACTGTCCGGCAGCCTGGGCCTGGGCGGCTCGATCAATGCAAGCGACACGGTATGTGTGGCCCAGGCCCAGCATGGTTCGGCGCCTGACATTGCGGGAAAGGGTCTGGCCAATCCCACATCGCTCATCCTCTCCGCGGCGGGACTTCTGTCTTGGCGGGCACGCAAAGATGACGATGGGCGCCTGGCAGCTGCCGCAGCCGCCATCGAGACCGCCATTGACCGGACATTGGCGAATCCCAAAACCCGCACATGTGACATCGGCGGCACATGCGGTACGGCCGATTTCGCGCGGGCTGTTGCAGCGGAACTGTCCCGATGATTATTTCGATCAATCCTTCCACCGGAGCGATCAAAACCCTAGCAATCGCCTGAAGGATCCGCGATGAAAGCCCGAATCCTGCGCCCTTCAGAATGCACACTCCGCGAACGCGGTGGTGGTGCCCGCACCATCCCGCTGGTCAATGCGCTTGTCGGATCCGAAAAGACCCTCAGCGGGATTACCGAGTTCGATCCCGGGGCGGCGATAGCGTTGCACTATCACAATTGCGAAGAGACGGTGGTGCTGCTGTCGGGCGAAGGCGTTGCCGAGATTGACGGCGAGCAGTTCTCCCTGCATCCGCAGGACACAAGCTGGATTCCGGCAGGTGTGCCGCACCGCTTCCGCAATGCTTCCGCGACCGAAAAGATGCGAATCTACTGGACCTATTCCTCGATCGACGCCGACCGCACCATTGTCGCCACCGGCATCACCACCCGCATTGATGTGGAACACGGCATCGCGCCACGCTGAACTTACAGCGCCCGCGCTAGATTGGCGGCAGCCATGCACAGGTCCTGCCCAGTATTGCAGACCCACGACATAAAGCGCGATGCCTCGAGAGGCCCTGCCCAGCCAATTGTATTATGCAATCGTATAGTGCATAGTCAATCTTATCGCGCGGGAGTTTTTTCGTGACACAGCTTGCCAACAGCATGAACGCGTTCTGGATGCCCTTCACTCCGAACAAGACGTTCAAGGCCGCGCCTCGCATGTTCGCCGGCGCCGAGGGCATGTACTACTTCACGCTGGATGGCCGCCGCGTCTTGGACACGATTGCAGGGCTGTGGTGCGTTAATGCCGGCCATGGCCAGCCCAAAATCGTGAAGGCGATCCAAGAACAGGCGGCGCGCCTGGACTTTGTCTCCTCCTTCAACATGAGCCATCCAGCTGCCTTCACGCTCGCCAATCGCATCGCAGCGCTGGCGCCTGGTAGCCTGAACCACGTCTTCTTCTGCAATTCGGGCTCAGAAGCGGCCGATACCGCGCTCAAGGTCGCACGCGCCTATCATCGCGTTCGGGGTGACGGTGGCAGGACGCGGTTTATCGGCCGGGCCAAGGCATATCACGGCGTCGGCTGGGGCGGGCTGTCGGTTAGCGGACTTGGTCATCAGCGCCGCGATTTTACGCCGCTTCTGGGGGAGGTGGACCATCTTGCCCTGCCCTATGACCGCGCCAAAATGGGCTTCACCAAGGGGCAACCTGAGACGGGTGCCGAATATGCCGAAGAGCTCGCCCAGCTGCTGGCCACGGTTCACAACCCCGCGACGGTGGCCGCCGTCATCGTCGAGCCGGTGATCGGATCGGGCGGCGTCTATCCACCGCCGCGTGGCTATCTGGAGCGGCTGCGCCAGATCTGCGATGCGAACGGCATCCTCTTGATCTTTGACGAGGTGATCACCGGCTTTGGGCGCACCGGCCAGCCTTTCGCCGCACAAACATTCGGCGTGACGCCCGACATCATCACTTGCGCCAAAGGAATGACGAACGGCGCGGTGCCCATGGGCGCGACCATCGTGAGCGACGAAATCTATGACGCGTTCTTGTCCCGCACCGATAGCCCAGTCGAATTTCTGCATGGCTATACCTATTCCGCCCATCCGCTCGCCTGTGCTGCCGCGCTTGCGGCGCTGGATGTCTATGAGGAAGGACTGTTCGACAGAGTGGGAAGGATCGCGCATGCATGGGAAGAGGGTGTCCATAGCCTGAAGGGGATGGCCCACGTGACGGATCTGCGCAACATCGGACTGCTGGCCGGCATCGATCTGGAGCCGCGCGCCGGCGCACCTGGCGCGCGCGGCATAGCCGTCAACCAAGCATGCTTCGAGTCAGGGATTCTGGTACGCAACGCCGGCGACACACTGATGGTCTCGCCGCCCTTCATCATTTCCGAGGAGCAGATGCGGACTTTCTTTTCCACTCTTGCAAATGTCTTGCAACACGTCGCATAAGGGAAAAACTGGAAAAATCGGCCAGATTCCGTAATATTGGGACCAAATCAGAGGTGGTCGACATGGCTGGTCAACGCGCCGTCAAAAAGAACCCGCCCTTTGTTCCGAGCCGTCTTCAGGCCAATCTTGCGCGCCGCATCCTTCAGCTTCTGAAGGAACAGGGCGCTGGCCCCGGCCACCACCTGGTCGAACAGGAGCTCTGCCAGAAATTCGGCGTTTCGCGTACCCCGGTTCGCGGGGCCCTCAAGCTTCTCGAGGCGCAGGGAACCGTCGAATCGCGAACCAACCGCGGATTTATCCTTGTCGAACCGATCAAGGATATCGCCGATGAAGGCCCCCTGCGAGTCAAGGACGAGGAGGCCAAGAAGCTCTTTGTCGCCATCGCTCATGCCCGCAACACCGGCACGCTTCCCGATGAGGTGCCGCAGCAGGAGTTTATCCGCCGCTTCAATATCCGCCTACCAATCGTCGTACAGGTTTTGCGCCAGATGGCGGAGCTCGGCCTTGTGGAGCGCAAGGAGGGCAATGGCTGGTCCTTTGCCGCCTCCATCCACACCCAGCAAGCCCAGGCTGAGAGCTATGCCTTTCGCCGGGCGTTGGAGCCGGCGATGCTGACCCAACCCAGCTTTCGACTCGACCGCGCCTGGGCGGAAAAAACCAAGGAGGCGCACCTGGCCTTCCGCCGCAAGCGCTGGCGCGCGACAGACGCGGTGGAGTTCTACGAGGTCAATGCGGATTTCCATGAACAGCTGGCCCGCTGTTCAAACAATCGCTACATGCTCAATGCCGTCCAGCGTCAGATTCAGCTCAGACGTTTTCTCAACTATCAGTGGGAATACGGCGTCGAACGCGTTCATGAATCCATTGATGAGCATCTGGAAATCCTGGCGGCTCTGGAAGGCGGCTGGAACGAAAAGGCCGCCGCTCTGATGATGCACCACCTGACCACCAGCGCCACCCACACGCTGCCCCTAGACGAGACCCAGGCCGCAAGGCGGATCCTCGCCTCCTAGCATCGCTCCTATAATTGCAGCGACGAGCGGCGCACCACGGAGCGTAGCACCAAGCTGGACACCACGCGCGCCACGCCCGGCAGGCGGGTGAGAACCTGGCTGTGGAGCCGCTCAAGTTCGTCCACATCGCTCACCGCCAAGCGCAAAATGTAATCGGAGGTACCCGCCATCAGATGGCACTCTTGGACATCCGGCTCCATCGTTACCGCCCGCTCGAAATCCGCCAGTGCTTCCTGCGCCTGAGACGCGAGGCTGAGCGTGACAAAGACAGTCAGTGGCCGTCCCACCGCGGCTGGATTGACAATTGCAGCATAGCGCTCGATGACGCCCGCCTGTTCCAACGCCTTTACCCGCCTCAGGCAGGCCGATTCCGACATGTGGGCGATGGCCGACAATTCCGCATTGGTCGCCCGGCCATCCCGCTGAAGTGCGCGAAGCAATATCTTATCGGCATCGCTCAAGTTGGTGGATTTTGTCATCCGCATGCCTCTTCGCGCATCTTTCCGCCAAAGATATGACAACAGGCACCAAAATTGGCGAATTGCATCTTACGCATGGCGGTATCCTGCCAAAGAATTGTTGGGAGACAAGCCATGCGCATCGGAACCATCAAGGAAATCAAGACCCTGGAATTTCGAGTCGGCCTCACGCCCGAGGGCGTGCGCGAACTGGCCGCACAGGGGCATAGCGTGGTCGTGGAAAGCGGCGCGGGCGCAGGCATTGGCCTGGCCGACAGCGCCTATGAAGAAGCCGGAGGCCGGGTCCTCGCGAGCGCTGCTGCGGTTTTCGAGAATAGCGACCTGATCGTCAAGGTGAAGGAACCGCAGGCTTCGGAAATCGCCATGCTGCGGCCGGACCATACCCTGTTCACCTATCTGCACCTTGCCGCGGACCCTCAACAGACCCGTGGATTGATGAAATCGGGCGCAACTTGCATCGCCTATGAAACCATCACTGATGCGCGCGGCGGGCTTCCTCTGCTGGCGCCGATGAGCCAGGTCGCGGGCCGCATGGCCGCGCTGGTGGGTGCGCAGTTCCTGCTCAAACCGTCCGGTGGCCGCGGCCTTCTGATGTCGGGCGTGCCGGGCGTGGCGCCGGCGAAAGTCGGCATTTTGGGCGCGGGCGTCTCGGGCATGCACGCCGCAGAGATTGCGCTTGGGATGCGGGCCGATGTCACCATGTTCGATATCTCCGCCGAGCGCCTGGCTGCGGTGGATGCTGCATTCGGTGGTGCCGTGACCGGCATCCACTCCTCGCAGAAATCCATCCAGGACTTCCTGCCCAACGCCGATCTGGTGATTGGCTGTGTATTGGTGACCGGCGCGGCCGCGCCCAAGCTTATCCGGCGCGGCGACCTCAAGCGCATGAAGCCTGGCGCCGTGCTGGTGGATGTGGCGATCGATCAGGGCGGCTGCTTTGAAACCAGCAAACCCACCACCCATGACAAACCGACCTTCACGGTGGACAACATCATTCATTACTGCGTCGCCAACATGCCTGGCGCCGCGCCGCTCACCTCCACCTATGCGCTCACCGCGGTGACGCTGCCTTTCGTGCAGCGCATGGCCGCCCGCGGCGTGGAGGCTGCGCTTGCCGCCGATCCGCATCTGGCGGCCGGTCTGAATGTGAAGGCAGGCAAGATCACGCATTCCGCCGTCCAGGCCGTCATGGAAGCCGCTTGATTTGCCGGAAATAGACATTAGCCGAAACGGGCGAAAGCGATCAGCGCCAGGGTGACGGTGGTTGCGCCACCGATCCTGGTGGCGATCTGTGCGAACGGCATTGAGCGCATGCGGTTGGATGCCGTAAGGATGGCGACGTCCCTGGTGCCGCCTTGTCCGCTTTGGCAGGCGTTCACGCTCGCGACGTCGATCGAACACATGCCGACAAGGCGCGCCGTCATGAACCCGGCGCCCATCATCACCCCCCCAGTCCCTTCATTTCAGAACGGATATCGCGTACCAAAGGCGCCTCGAAACTCGCAGCCGGATAGGCGACGTGATCGGCCATATAGTAGGAAGCTGGACGGTGGTTGCCCGATTCGCCAACCCCGCCGAATGGCATCAACGCCGAGGCGCCGGATGTAGGGCGATTGCGGTTGATCACGCCCGCCCGCGCACCGGCCAGATATCGCTGCCATAGCCTGTCATCCTCAGTAATCAGGCCCGCGGCGAGGCCGAATTTCGTGTTGTTTGCCGCCGCGACCGCAGCCTCGAAGTCTCCGACACGTGTCACCTGCAGCAGCGGGGCGAAGATCTCCGCGTCGGGGACGGCCAGCCCGGTAACGTCAATCAGACCTGGGGAGACAAAGGCGTCGCTGCGCCCCACGATCCTTTCAAAGGGGCGCAATGTCTTGGCCCCTTTGTGCAACAACGCAGCCACATCGGCGCGAGCGCCATCGGCTGCAGCGGCGGAAATCAGGCACCCCATGA
>DATHLY010000270.1:0-9318 GCA_035487655.1 Rhizomicrobium sp.
GGGCTTGAGGAGTCCGAAAGCCTGCGCGCCCTGTTGCGCCAGCTTTGGCGGGTGCTGGCGCCGGAAGGGCGCGTTCTCTTGATCGCACCCAACCGCGCCAGTCTCTGGGCCCAGGTGCAGAAATCTCCCTTTGGCCATGGCCGCCCCTTTTCCCGCATGGAATTGGAAGGCCTGCTCAAGGACGCGGTGTTCGAGCCGGGCCGATGGCGGCGCGCGCTCTATGCGCCGCCCTTTGAAACCGTCACGCGTTCCGGCACGGGCTGGGAGAAAGTGGGATCGCGGCTGTTTTCCGGCATTGGCGGGGTGCACGTGGTGGAAGCGGCAAAGTCGCTTTACGCCGCCGCCGCGCCGAAATTGCCGGTGGGCGCCCAGGTGGCACTCAAGACGGCGCAGCAGGATTTTTGACACTTTCCTCTCCCCTTGTGGGAGAGGACGCAAAATCTTGCACTTAGCGAAGCGTATGCGGAGCTAAGTGCTTAGATTTTGCTGGTGAGGGGAGCGTATGTAACTAACTCACCCCTCACCTGAAAAATCAGCGGGTTGAGCGTCGCTTTCGCTCCGCTAACCCGATGATTTTTCTTCCTCCACGGGGCGCGCTTGGCCGCGCGCCCGTCCTTCGGACCCCACAAGGGGAGAGGAACTGCGAGCAATAGGTGCCTCTAAACCTTCTTCAACAAAAACACCCCGCCCTGGGCGAAGAGGTTGGGGCCCAGATAGCCATGGGTGAGGCTTGTGGGCTTCATCGGCGAGGTCGTGCCATTGTCGTTCAAGGCATGGGCCTCGACGATGGTGGCGCTGCACTCCTTCGCCAAATCCACAAAGTCCGCCAAGGTGCACAGATGGATGTTGGGCGTGGCCCACCAGGAATAATCCAGGGTACGGGTGCGCGGCATGCGTCCGCCCGCAAGCAGTGACAGCCGCACTTTCCAATAGCCGAAATTGGGCAGCGAAATGGCGACGCGCCGTCCGATGCGTAACAGATGCTCCATCACCACCCGCGGCTTCTCGGTCGCCTGGATGGTCTGGGACAGGATCACCGCATCGAACACCTGAGCGGGATAGTCCACCAGATCGGCGTCGGCGTCGCCTTGCACGACCGCCAGGCCCCGCGCCACGCAGGCATTCACATTGGCCTGGGAAATCTCGATGCCGCGCCCGTCCACATTCTTGGCTTTGAGATGCTCCAACAGCGCGCCGTCGCCGCATCCGACATCCAGCACGCGCGCACCGGGACGGATCATTGCGGCAATCGCCGCCAAGTCGGGACGCAAGGAGGCGGCGCTCATCCCAGATCCTTATCCCAAATCCTGTGCCGCGTGATTGAGGAAGCCGCGCACAGTCGCGAACATTTCCGGCTCGTCCAGCAGGAACGCGTCATGGCCCTTGTCGGTCTTGATCTCGACAAAGCTCACTTGGGCGGCCACCGCATTCAGGGCATGGGCGATGCGCTTGTTCTCCACGGTGGGAAACAGCCAGTCGCTGGTGAAAGCGATGATGCAGAAGCGCGCCGAGTTCAGCCGGAAGACATCGGACAGTTGCCCGCCATGCTCCTCGGCCAGGTCGAAATAGTCCATCGCACGCGTGATGTAGAGATAGGAATTGGCGTCAAAGCGGTCGACAAAGGTCGCGCCCTGATGATGGAGATACGATTCAATTTGAAAATCCGGCGTGAACTGAAAGGACAGCGCATCGCGATTCTGCAAGGCGCGGCCGAACTTGCGCTGCAGCGCCATTTCCGAGACATAGGTGATATGGGCGGCCATGCGCGCCACCGCCAGGCCCTTTGAGGGTCTGGTGTCGTGCAATTGATATTCGCCGCCTTTCCAGTCGGGATCGGCCATGATGGCCTGACGGCCCACTTCATGGAAGGCGATGTTCTGCGCGCTATGGCGCGCCGCGCAAGCGATCGGCATCACCGCCCGCACGCAGTCCGGATAGGAAGCCGCCCATTGCAGCGCCTGCATGCCGCCCATGGAGCCGCCCACCACCGCCAAGAGCTTGTCGATGCCCAGATGCTCGACCAGGCGTTTTTGCGCCCGGACCATGTCGCGGATGGTGACCAGCGGGAAACTCAGGCCATAGGGCTTGCCGGTCGCGGGATCGGTCTCGGCCGGGCCGGTCGAGCCCATGCAGCCGCCAAGCACGTTGGCGCAGATCACAAAAAAGCGGTCGGTGTCGATCGGCTTGCCCGGCCCCACCATGGTGGTCCACCAGCCGGGCTTGCCGGTGATGGGATGGTCGGATGCCACAAATTGGTCGCCCGTCAGGGCGTGGCAGATCAGAATGGCGTTGCTCTTTTGGGCATTGAGCGCGCCATAGGTCATGTAGGCGACTGTGAAGGGCGCGAGCGTCCGCCCGCAGTCCAGCGGCAGGGGAGTCTCGAAGGTGACGGCCATTCCGACATCTGCCGATGGCCTGGTCACCGGACGCAGGAAACGAGGAGCTTCGGTCATCCCTAATGCTAGCCTTAAATCCTTGAAAGGCCGTAGCTAAGGCTGGCCCACGGTGAAGTCAACGAACAGCATCTTCGAATGGCAGCTCTGCTTTGCTTTTATGACGGTCACGCCCTATCAATACCGCACTTTTTTAATGGGCGGTCCGGCCCTTGCCTAACGCCCCTTTTTTAAATGGGGCGGTCCGGCTATCGCCTAACGCCCCTTTGTGAGCGTCGATACGAAGTCATGAGCCCATCACCCAAGCCAGGCATTCTGGAGATATCCCCCTATGTTCCTGGGCGCTCGGCCGCGCCCGGCGTGGCCAAGGTGTGCAAACTGTCATCCAACGAGTCCCCCCTGGGGCCGTCGCCAAAGGCGCTGGCGGCACTGGATGATGCCAAAGCCAGTCTGTCGCTCTATCCGGAAGGCTCGGCGCGGCTGTTGCGCGAGGCGCTTGGCCAGTCCTTTGGCCTGGACCCGGCCCGCATTGTGGTTTCCGGCGACGGATCCGATGCCCTTCTCACCATGCTGGCCAACGCTTACCTGCGGCCCGGCGACGAGGTGATTTTCAGCCAACACGCCTTCCTGGTCTACAAGATCGCCACCCTGGCCAACAGCGCCGTGCCGGTGATCGTGCCCGAAATAACCACCAATAGCGTCATCAAGGTGGATGTCGGCAAAATGCTGGCGGCGGTAACGCCCAAGACGCGCATGGTTTATATTGCCAACCCCAACAATCCCACCGGCTCCTATCTCAACCGGGAGGAAATGGCGCGCTTGCATGGCGGGCTGCCCGAAACTGTGCTGCTCGTGATCGACGCGGCTTATGGCGAATATGTCACCGCCAAGGATTATGAAGCAGGGATGGAAATGTCGCTGCGCTTTCCCAATGTCGTGATGACCCGCACCTTTTCGAAACTCTATGGCCTGGCGGGGCTCAGGATCGGCTGGATGCATGCTTGCGCGGCGGTGTGCGACGTGATCAGCCGCATCCGCGGGCCCTTCAACACAACCTTCATGCAGCAACTGGTGGCCATGGCGGCGCTGAAAGACCGCGAGCATTTCTGGGCCGCGGTCCGGCACAACAATCAATGGCTGCCTTGGATCACGACGGAAATCCGCAAAACCGGACTGCGCGTGGATGATAGCGCGGCCAACTTCGTGCTGATCCATTTTCCAAAGCAAGGCGCCAATGGCACGGATGGCGAGAAAAGCGCTCAAGCCGCGGATGCCTTTTTGATGAAGAACGGCGTCATCCTGCGCGGGGTGGAAAGCTATGGCCTGCCCAATTGCCTGCGCATGACGGTCGGCACCGAAGAACAGAATCGGACGGCCGTATCTCTGATTCGGCAATTCATGGCGGCGTAAGATGCAAAGAGTGAAAAAGATAGCCATTATCGGCCTGGGCTTGATTGGCTCTTCCATTGCGCATGCGGCGCGGCGGGGCCATCTTGCGGCCGAGATCGCCGGCCATGATGTGAGCGCCGACGTGCTGGCGCGCGCGCGCGTGCTGGGTTTCTGCGACAGCCTCCATGCCGATGCGGCGGCCGCGGTTCGGGATGCGGAGGTGGTGATCCTTTGCACGCCCGTGGGGGCCTACAAGGCCGTCGCTCAAGAGATCGCGCCGCATTTGAAGTCTGGCGCCATCCTCTCGGATGTGGGTTCGGTCAAGAGCGCGGTGATCCGCGATGTGGGCCCCTCAGTCCCTGCGGGCGTGCATTTCATTCCCGCCCACCCCATCGCCGGCACCGAATTTTCCGGTCCTGAAGCGGGGTTCGCCAGCCTGTTCGATGGACGCTGGACAATCTTGACGCCGGTTCGCGGCAGCGATGTGGGGGCCGTGGAGCGGCTGAAGCAGTTCTGGATGGCGCTGGGCAGCCAGGTGGATGTGATGAATGCGGACCATCACGATCTGGTTCTGGCCATCACCTCGCACCTGCCGCACTTGATTGCCTATAACATCGTGGGTACCGCCCATGACCTGGAAAAAGTTACCGAGCGGGAAGTGATCAAATATTCCGCCAGCGGTTTCCGCGATTTTACCCGCATCGCGGCTAGCGATCCCACCATGTGGCGGGACGTGTTCTTGAACAATCGCGACGCGGTGCTGGAAGTGCTGGGCCGCTTCAACGAGGATCTCAGCCAGTTGCAGCGGGCGGTGCGCAATGGCGATGGCAAGACTTTGTTCGACTGGTTTGCCCGCACCCGCGCCATCCGCCGCGCCATTGTCGACACCGGCCAGGACGTGCCCAGCTTCGGACGCTTGCCGTTCCAGGTCTACATTCCGCCGGGAAAGAAAAAACGTGGCGCGAAGAAGCGGAAAAAAGGTGGCGCGCGCAAAGCAAAGAAAAAGGCTCCGGCGCGCAAGACGGTCCGCAAAACCGGCGCTAGACGCCGGGCAAAATGAGGGCGGCTCCTCTACCAATTGGTATAGGAGCCATCCGGTCTATGATTAATCTGGATCGGTGCGTAATGCTCCGTCCAATTGCCCACCATCTGGAGCTTGCTGGTGTCGAGGGTCACGCCCAAGCCCGGCCGCTCATTGGGCCACAGCTTGCCGTTATGGAAGTCGTAGGCTTGCGGCAGATAGGGCCAAGGCTGGCGGCCGGCGCTGGTCATCTCCATTAGCGCGATCACCGAAGTCGCCGTCAGGCAATGCACCAAAGCGGTTTCGCCGATGGGGCCGGTGAAATGCGGGATCATGCCGCAATAGTGGGTTTCGCAGAGGGCGGCGATTTTCATATATTCGGTGATGCCGCCGACATTGGGCACGGTGCAGCGGGCGAAATCGATCAGGTTCTGCTCGATCAGCGGGCTCATCTCCCACTTGACGCCATAGATCTCGCCCACCGCGATCGGCACGCGCAAGCGCGGCCGCAAGACCTTGTAGATGTCGATATTCTCGCCGCGGATCAGGTCTTCGCAGAAGAAAGGGTGCAGCGGTTCCAGCTCGGTGGCGAGCGTGATGGCGTCCTGCGGGTCCATGGTGCCGTGGAAATCGATGGCCCAGGCGCCGTCCTTGCCCACGCCCTTGCGGATCAACTGGCAGTCCTCGACGGTTTGGCGCACCGCGTCGAAGCGGTCGAAGGTCTGACTTTCGCGCACGCCGGTGCGATAGGCGCGGAAGCCCTCGGCGACGCAGGCGCGCGCCGCATCTTCCAGCGTACCGCCCTGGGGCGTGGGATAAGAGGTGGCATAGCATTCGACATAGTCGCGGCTCTTGCCACCCAGAAGCTGCCATACCGGCACGCCCAAGGTCTTGCCTTTCAGGTCCCACAACGCCACATCCAGCGCGCCCAGGGAATGGGTCTTTTCCCGGCCCGACGGATAGAAATAACCGCGCTCCATCGTCTGCCACAGATGCTGGATGCGGAACGGATCCTCGCCGATCAGAAGCCCGGCGCATTGCTCCATGGTGGAAGGCTCGCCCCCTTCCCCGACACCCATCAGCCCGCTTTCCGTCTCGATGGTGACGATGTTGGTGGACTGGTTGAAGGTCGGCTGGTGGATATTGGGCCGCCCCGCCGCGTCGGTGGGTGTCTTGTAGTAGCGGATGCGCTTGATCTTGTCCTTGGGCAGGCCAAGCGCAAAGGCATCCGGCGGCGTCCACAGTGTCGAGGCAGCCGTGCCCAATATCGCGGTCAGCAAAGTGCGGCGATCCATGATAGTCCCCTAATGTTATTTCTTCGGCGTTTGTTTCAGGCCCTGTTTGCGCAGGTTATGCGCCTTTTGTCAGGCGCGCAAAAACGCGGTGCCGCATCTGGCGCAATACAATGCTGGTTTTGTTTGTTTTCGCGCCCACCCTGACATAGTGTTCTGGCAAGCGGCCCCGCCAAAAGGGAGCAGCGCTTGGCGAAGGCGGCAATAGACCGCCGGCCAGGGTCGAGGAAACGGTCGAGGAAACAACAAGAATCAACCTCTTATCGGCGACAAGCCACGGCGGCGCGGCAGGCCTCACAGTCGTTCGCGCCGGTTGGGGATGAGGACAAGCGGGATCAACCCGCCGCTTACGGTGCCGCCTTCCGGCTGGAGGGCGGCATTATTTTTTCGCGGCTTTACAAGTCCTGTCATGCCGCAGTGCAGCGAGACTCTTTGCTGTTTTTTTTCGCGAGAGCCTGCCGTAAGAACGGCGTCGATAGCGAGCGGCGTGAAAAGTCATTTGGGGAGTAAAGCATGCAGGGTCTGAAATTGAGCGCGACGGCAGCGGCGCTGCTCGCGGTGGGTTTGCCGGGGTTGCCCGCCTGGGCCGAGTCCACCGTGCTCCGGAATGTCACGGTGATCGACGGCACCGGCGCCCCCGCCAGGCCCAACTCCGCCATCGTCATGACCGACGGCAAGATCGCTTATGTCGGCCCGGTTTCGGGCCTCAAACCGCCCGCCGGCGCCAAGGTGCAGGACCTGTCGGGCAAGTTCGTGATGCCTGGCATCATCGACAGCCATGTCCATGTCGGCATGATGCACGACGTGACCCAGGACTTTAAGTATTACACGCGCGAGAATGTCGAAGCCGATCTCAAGACCTATGCCGCTTATGGCGTGACCGCGGTGCAGGTCCTGGGCACCGACAAGGATCTGATCTTCGACCTCCGCAAGGAGGAACGCGCCGGACGTCCCAAGATGGCGCGGGTGTTCACCGCCGGCCAGGGCGAAGTCTTCAAGGGCGGCTATGGCGGCTTGTTGGGGCTGAACGTGCCGGTATCAACGCCGGAAGAAGCCCGCAAGCAAGTCGACGAACAGGCTGCCAAGGGCGCGGATATCATCAAGCTCTGGATGGATGACGAGCGCAAGACCATCCCGGTCAAGATGACTTATGAGGTTTCCCGGGCGATCATCGACCAGGCGCACAAGCATCATCTGAGAGCCGTGGCGCATGTCTTCTATCTTGCCGATGCCAAGGAACTGGTGCGCGAAGGCATCAACGGTTTCGCCCATATGGTGCGTGACCAGCCGGTGGACGATGAACTGCTCAATATGATGAAGGCCAAGGGCGTGTGGATGGTCTCCGCCACCTTGAGCCGCGAAATGGCTTACAGCCTCGCCATCATGCCCTGGCTGCAGGATCCCTTCTTCACCCGCGGCGTAACGCCCGGCACGCTGGATGCGTTGCGGGGCCCGGCGCGTGAAAAGGCGGTGGTGACGGGGCCCACCCGCTTCCCCGGCCTTCCCTATGAGAGGAAGGTGTTCTTCGACATGGACCGCACCCTGTTCCAGGCAGTGGAAAATTATGAGGCGATGGTGAAGGCGGGGGTGAACACAGGCATGGGCACCGACTCCGGTCCCAATGGCCGCTACCCCGGCTTCAATGCGCATGAAGAAATGCAGATGGAAGTCATCCTGGCCGGGCGCACGCCCATGGAGGCGATCAAGTCCGCCACCAGCGACAATGCCCGCTGGCTGGGGGACAAGACCATCGGCAGCATTGAGCAAGGCAAGTGGGCCGATCTGGTGGTGCTGGAGAAAAATCCGCTGGACGACATCCGAAACACGCAGATGATTGACCAGGTCTATGTCGCCGGCAATTCGGTGCCCACGATTTGGCAGACCTGCCGCGATCGTCCGGCCGGCGCATGCACCGGCTCGTCCAAGGACGCGCCGCATATGCCATACTGATTGGTCACGAAAGCGCCTTTTCGTGACGGCAAATAGGCGTCTCGGCGCGGAAGGAAAAGCCTTGCGCAAAGCCGCCATTGAAGGGGAATAGCCATGTCATCCGGAAGCCGCAGCCCGACGCGCGTGCGCCATACGGTTCTCGCGCTGGTGGTGATGGTCTATTTCATCACCTATTTGGACCGTGTGCTGCTTTCCAATGCCCTGCCGGTAATTCAGAAGCAGTTCGGCTTTTCCATCGGCACGCTGGGGCTGATCCTGGGCTGCTACAACTGGGCCTATGCCATCTTCCAGATCCCCGGAGGCTGGTTCGGCGACAGAGTGGGACCGCGCGTTGCGCTGGCCAGCGTGGTGATCTGGTGGTCGGTTTTCACCTTCGTCACCGGTTTTTCCATGTCGGTGACCATGTTGATGATCTGCCTGTTCCTGATCGGCATGGGTGAGGCGGGTGCATTCCCCATTTCCAACCGCGCCTTGTCGCGCTGGATGCTGCCGACCGAGCGCGGCATGGCGCAGGGGACGACCCATGCCGGCTCGCGCCTGGCGGGCACCGCGGCGCCGGTCCTGGTGGCGACCTTGATCGCGGCCTATGGCTGGCATGTGCCTTTCTTTGTTTTCGCCCTGGTGGGCATCGTCTGGGCCGTGGTCTGGCTTTTCTATTATCGCGATGTGCCGCGCGAGCATGCGGGGGTCAGTGCCGCAGAGCGGGAGAAGATCGAAGCGGCGCTGGGCGCGCCCAAATCGCGCCAGCCAATTCCCTGGCGGCTGATCCTGAGCAGCCGGCAGATGTGGACGCTGGCGGCGATGTATTTCTGCTATGGCTACTGCCTCAACATGTTCCTGGCCTGGTATCCCAAATATCTGGACAGTGCCCGCGGCTACACGCTCAAGGAAATGGGATTCTTCGCCAGCCTCCCCCTGGCGGCAGGCGTGGTGGGCGACATTCTGGGCGGCGTGGTGTCGGACGCCATCATCCATCGCACCGGCCGCATCAGATTTGCCCGCTCCAGCGTGGCCATTTTCGGCTTTCTTCTCGCGGCGATCTGCGTGCCATTGGCGGTATTCGAGCCCGACCGCTATCTCAGCGCCGCTCTTTTCGGCGCCGCTGTGTTCGGATTGGAACTGGTGGTCGGCAATGCCTGGGCGGTGACGTTGGACATCGGCGGCAGCTTCGCCGGATCCTGCTCGGCGGTGATGAACACGCTGGGCAATATCGGAGGGGCGATTGTCGCCACCGCCACGGGCTTCATCGTCAATGCCTATGGTTGGAATGCGG
>DATHLY010000271.1:0-2894 GCA_035487655.1 Rhizomicrobium sp.
CGAGCGGCCGACGCACTTCGCGTGCATCTTCGATGCGGGCGCCGTCACCTTCCGCAATGAACTCTACGACAAGTACAAGGCGCAGCGCCCGCCGCCGCCGGAAGACCTGATCCCGCAATTTCCGCTGGTGCGCGACGCCACCCGTGCCTTCGGCGTTTCTTGTGTGGAACTGCAGGGCTTTGAAGCCGACGACCTGATCGCGACTTACGCCCGGCTGGCGCGCGAGGCGGGCGCGCGCTGTACCATCATCTCCTCCGACAAGGATTTGATGCAGCTTATCGTGGACGGCAAGGTGGAAATGCTGGACACCATGAAGAACCGACGGCTGGCATCCCCGGAAGTGCTTGAGAAATTCGGTGTCGCGCCCGACAAGGTGATCCACGTCCAGGCGCTGGCCGGGGATTCCATCGACAATGTGCCGGGCGTCAGAGGCATCGGCGTCAAGACCGCGGCCGAGCTGATCAACACCTATGGCGATCTCGAAACGCTTTTGAAGCGCGCCGGCGAGATCAAGCAGAACAAGCGCCGCGAGACCTTGATCGAAAATGCGGAAAATGCCCGCCTCTCGTTCAAGTTGGTGACTTTGGATGCGCATGTGCCCCTCAAGGAACAGCCGGACGAATTCGCGGTGCATGAGCCCGATTGCAAGGAGTTGATCGCCTTCCTCAAGGCGATGGAATTCACCACCATCACAAAGCGGGTGGCGGCGCATTTCGAGGTCACCGACCTGGACGCGATTGCCGCCGCGCCTACGGTTGCAAATGTACTGCCGCGCCAGCCGGAACTGCCCGAATTCAAGGGCGAAACGGCGGCCGAGACCGAAAAACTGCGCGCGCCCATCGATCATAATGCCTATGTCACGGTGACGGACGGCAAGACGCTGGATCAGTGGATCGCGCGCGCCCGCGAGCAGGGTCATGTCTGCGTGGACACCGAGACCACCTCGTTGGATCCCATGACCGCCAATCTTTGCGGCGTGTCGCTGGCCATCGTGCCGGGCGAGGCCTGCTACATCCCTTGTGGCCATCGCAAGGGCGATGGGCTGTCGCTCGATGGCGAGGGCGCAATCGTGCAAATGGCGGAAGCCGATGTGCTGGCCCGCCTCAAGCCGCTTTTGGAAGACGATTCCGTCCTGAAGGTGGGCCAGAACCTGAAATATGACGCGCTGGTGTTCCTGCAGCGCGGCATCCGGCTCGATCCGATCGACGACACCATGCTGATGTCCTATGTGCTGGAAGGCGGGCTGCACGGCCATGGCATGGACGAGCTTTCCGAACTGCATCTGTCGCACACCCCCATCGCCTTCAGCGAAGTCACGGGCAAGGGCAAGGACAAACTCACCTTCGATTGTGTGCCGGTCAAGGAAGCAACCAAATACTCCGCCGAAGACGCCGATGTGACCTTGCGGCTCTTCCTGCTGCTCAAGCCCCAGTTGCGCGAGAAGAGCAAGCGATGCGTCTATGAGACTCTGGAGCGGCCCCTGGCGATGGTGCTGGCCGACATGGAGCAGGCCGGAGTGAGCATTGATCCGGACCTGTTGCGCAGGCTTTCCAATGATTTCGCCAACAAGCAGGCGGGGTTGGAAAAACAGATCCACAAGCTGGCGGGCTCCCAGTTCAATATCGCCTCACCCAAACAGTTGGGCGAAATCCTGTTCGACCGCATGAAGTTGGAAGGCGGACGCCGCACCAAGACCGGCGCCTGGTCCACCGACAGCGATGTGCTGGAAGATGTGGCGGCGCAAGGCGTTCCGATTGCGCAAAAGGTTCTTGATTGGCGCGGCTTGGCCAAGCTGCGCGGCACCTATACCGACGCCCTGCCCACCTATATCAACGCCAAGACCGGGCGGGTACACACGTCCTACGCGATGGCTTCCACCTCAACCGGGCGGCTGGCATCCACCGATCCCAATTTGCAGAACATCCCGGTCCGCACCGAGGAAGGCCGCCAGATTCGCCGGGCGTTCATCAGCGCCCGCGGGCACAAGCTGATCAGCGCCGACTACAGCCAGATCGAGCTGCGTTTGTTGGCCCATATCGCCGACATTCCGCAGTTGAAGAAGGCCTTTGCCGACAATCTGGACATCCATGCCATGACTGCGTCGGAAATCTTCGGCGTGCCGATCAAGGACATGCCGGCGGAAGTGCGCCGCAGAGCCAAGGCGATCAATTTCGGCATCGTCTATGGCATTTCCGGTTTTGGTCTCGCCAACCAGCTGGGCATTCCCCAGAGCGAAGCCTCCGATTACATCAAGAAATACTTCGCCCGCTTCCCCGGCATCCGCGACTATATGGAGGACACCAAGCAGCTCGCGCGCACCCACGGATTTGTGGAGACGCTGTTCGGGCGGCGCATCCATATCCGCGAGATCAATTCCAAGGTGCCGGGCCTGCGCGGCGGAGCGGAACGCGCCGCCATCAATGCCCCCATCCAGGGTACAGCCGCCGATATCATCCGCCGCGCCATGGTGCGCCTGCCGTCGGCGGTGGAAGAAGCCAAGCTCAATGCCCGCATGCTGCTCCAGGTGCATGACGAGTTGATTTTCGAGGCGCCCGACAAGGACGTCGCCAAGGCATCCAAGCTGATCAAGCAGGTGATGGAGAAGGCATCGCTGCCGGCGGTGGAGATTTCCGTGCCGCTGGTGGTCGAGGCGAGGGCGGCGGATAACTGGGACGCGGCCCACTAGCGGCGCGGTTGTTTTGCGCCCTGAGTTCGTCGCTCGCACTCAGGACGCAAAAGACCCGCGCCCTAAGCCGCGATGTTCTTGAGTCCGGTCCCGGCCGTAATCCCCGCCTTGCCGAGAATCTCCATCAACCCGGCCATCGCCTTTTCATTGTCAGGCGCGTCAGCATTCTTGGCGGCCGCTTCCTGGGCCAGTGCCGCCGTATAGCCGG
>DATHLY010000272.1:0-11177 GCA_035487655.1 Rhizomicrobium sp.
GCTGGGGATGGACTATGTGGACCTCTACCAGATCCATCGCTTCGACAATGACACCCCCATCGAGGAGACCATCGAGGCGCTGCATGACGTGGTGAAGTCCGGCAAGGCGCGCTACATCGGGGCTTCCTCCATGCACGCTTGGCAGTTCGCCAAATATCTGGCAACCGCCGACAAAATGGGGATGACGAAATTCGTCTCCATGCAGAACTTTTACAATCTGGTGTACCGGGAGGAAGAGCGGGAAATGTTGCCGCTCTGCCGCGATGCGGGGGTGGGCGTGATTCCCTGGAGTCCCTTGGCGCGCGGCTTTTTGGGACGAAGCCATGCGCATGCTCTGGAGCGGCAATCCACCCGCGCCAAAAGCGACAACATCCTGGACATGCAGTTCGATGCCAATGACGTGGAGACGCTGCGCCGGGTGGAGGAGACGGGGAAAAAGCATGGGAAGAACAATGCCCAAATCGCCACCGCCTGGCTCCTCGCCAAAGGCGTCACCGCGCCCATCATCGGTGCGTCAAAAATGAACCATCTGGAAGACGCCATCGCCGCAGCCGAGATCAAGCTGACGGTGGAGGAAGCCGCTTATCTGGACGAGCCCTACAAGCCGAAGGCTATTGCAGGGCGGTTGAGCTAAGCGCCCGTCCTTCGGACCCCTCAAGGGGAAAAGTATTTTTGCGTTACAGCGGCCACCAGTCCAGCTGGTTCTTATAGCTCGCATCATCCGTCTTCTGATCCCAGCCGCCGCCCAGTGCGCTGTAGAGGGCCAAATGGGCCTCCAGCCGTGACAGCTTGGACTGCACCAGCGCCTGCTGGTCGTTGAACAGCCGCTGCTGGTTGGTGAGCAGGGACAGAATGTCGATGGTGCCCTCGCGATATTGGAGTTCGGAGATGCGGAACGCCTCGGCATCGGCCTTGGTCTGAATTTCCACCAGGGCCAGCTGGTCGGTGGTCGATTTCACCAGGTCCAGATTGGACTCCACATCCTCAAAGGCGGTGAACACCGTCTTGCGGTAATTGGCGATCAATTCCAACTGCACCGCCTTTGCCTGGTCGTTCTGGGCATGGATGCGGCCGCCGTCAAAAATGGTCTGCAGCACACCGGCCCCGATGTTCCAGACAAAGCCCGCCGGCCCGAACAGATTGGAAAGCTGAGACACCGGACCAAAACTGGCGCCGCCGCTAAGATTCAGCGACGGGAAATACTGGCTGCGCGCGGCGTCCACATTGGCATGGGCGGCATAGAGCTGCGCTTCAGCCTGGGCGATGGAGGGATTGCGCAGCAGCAGTTCCGACGGCAGGCCGGGCTGCACCGAGGGCGCATCAATCCCGTCCAGATTCTGCGTCTTGATGTCGAAACCTTCCGGCGCGCGCCCCATCAGAACGGCAAGCGAGTAGCGCGCTTGCTTTTCCGCCTGAATTAAGCCGGGCAGGGTGGATTCCTGCTGCGCCAAAATCGCCTGCTGCTCCGCCAAATCCAGATTGGAGGACACGCCGCTGTTCACTTTGGCTTGGGTGATGGCCAGGATGCGCTTGGCCGCGGCGATGTTGGAGTTGGCGATGGCGATACGCTCGCGGAAGGACAGGATGGTGAAATATTCCTGCGCCACCTGTGTGGAGACCGAGATGCCGGTCACCGCCGCGGCATAACGCTGGGCGCGCAGGTCTTCACGCTGGGCTTGCAGCAGCAGATACTGGGTGCCGAAGAAGCCCTGCTGATAGCTGGCGCTCAATCCGGCGCTGAAGGCATTTGAGGCGCGCAGCCCCGTGCTGCGGCCGGGCGAATTGCTGCCGATGCGGCCGGCATTGAAATTGGCGCCCAAGGTGGGAAACAGCGCCGCCAGGGCGACGCCATCGCTGGCCTCGGCCTGCAGCACCCGGGCCCCGGCCTGGACGATATCCAGATTCTCCTTCTGGGCCGTCAATTGCAGCGGCGCCAGTTCGGCAGCGCCAAACTTGGACCACCAGTCGACCTGCGGCCAGACCGGGGCGCTTTTGTTCATGGGGGCGGTGAAAGCCTCGGGCACATCGCCTGGGCGGTCCAGAGGTTGGGGGTTGGCCGTGCAGGCCGCCAGGCTGATGGCAAGCGCCCCGGAAAATGCTTTGGCGCTCGCGCCACGAAGAAAGGCGCCATGAAACAAGGATTTCATCGAACTCTCTTTGCCAAAAATGGAACGGCAGCGCCGCAGACAATGGTTTCCAAGGCCCCCCGCTACCGGCTCGCGGCCCCGTGCCCGCAAATATGGCGCTCGCGGGCCGCTAGGCAAGGGGCGGAACTGTAAAGCTTTGTCGCGCCGGCCCAAAGCATGAGGGCGGAACTGGGCCGAAAGCGCGGGGAGGGGTGGAAAATAGACGGCCGGACTGATGGTTTAACGTGGGGGGCACCTAAACCGGTCCGGCCGCCCGTGATGGCAGTATCCCTAAGGTGGAGCGCCGAATGGACACTAGGCCAGTCCGAAGTCTCCACCTGGCGGGCCTTCCAGTGAAGGGTTAGAGCCTTTCTAATTTGTAACGGAGTGTCGCCGGACACCCCGATGCTCACGTCCAGCGAAAGAATTTTTTATGTCTGTACTCTGTGTTCGGCAGGTTTCCTGGACGGCAGCGTAACCGTCACGAATACACAAACAAAATCGCCTCGCGCCGCAAGGCACGAGGCGTTCTGACAATTGATCAACAGCCCATTTTCAGGCCGCGCAACTGACTAATAATAGTGCACCGAACCCTGCCAGGCGGCGCGGGCATTGTCGCTGCGCTCTTGAGCGGCGCGCCGTAGCTTGGCGTTGCGCTGCGCGATGGCGCTGTCGGAATTGTATCCGTAAGCGCCCATCTGCGGGTCGGTGATCGTCGCAGTCTTGTTCTTGGGCGCAGCCGTGTTGTCGGCCATGGCAGGCGCTGCGATCAGCGCCGCGGCCAAGGACATGCTGGCGGCGAGGATAAGATGCTTCATCGTGTTCTCCTGTCGTCGTCCTGTGCTCAGACAACAGACAAGTAGACCCGCTCCAGGCGGCATACAAGCCTTTGAAATAATTATATTTTTCTGATCAATCTGTGTGCGTGACTATTTTTTGAGCCCAAAAGCAATGACATGCGCATCATGGGTGGCGACAAAAATTTTACCCAGTGCCACCACCGGCTCGCTGAAATGCACCCAGTCGGTCATGGTCTTGCCGCTGGACCAAAGCTGTTTGCCGCTTTCGGCGTCATAGGCATAGAGCACCATGTTGCTGATCGGGGTTGAGCGCAGCACGGCGCTCACGTCATAGGGCATGCGCGGGTCGCCCGGATGCGCGCCGTTCTGCATCGCCTGGCCGCCGGTGGAAAGCGCATAGACGACGCCATTCGCCACCACCGGCGGATCGGGCATCACCATGTTGGTGGAGGACCAGACCGGCACGACGGAAATCTTGCCGCCGTCATTCTTCACTTCGAACGCCATGATCGAGCCGTCCTCGCGCGGCCCGTTGGTCACCGGAAATACCGGCGAATCCTTGGACGGATGGCCGTAGAGCGGCAAATAAAGAAAGCGCCGGCCGCTGTTTTCGTATGTCGCAATGGCGCCCCACACGCCGCGGCTGGGATCGGTGCCGGTCTTTTCGTCATTGCCCAGCTTGGGCGATTGCCAAAAGGGCGTCATATGGTTCTGGCCGCCCAGATTGTTGGCGTCCAGAATCCGCAACACCGCTTCCTTTTGTGACACGGCCGCCAGCGTTTTGCCTGCGAAGTTGAACACAACGGGCGAGGCCGAGCCCGACATGTCGTGCATCAGATTGTCCATCCAGTTGGTGGGCGTGTAGCTGTCCATCAGCCGCGCCGCCTTGGGCGCCAGTTTCAGGATGCTTTCGCTGAAATCGCCGGCCGCCGGATCGTAACGCCCGTCGCTGGTTTCCAAGATTATGCCGCCGGGTCCGCGCACAGCCCCGCCGCGGCCCCAGGGTGCGGCGGGACGCGCGCCGGCGGTGAAGAAATGCGTTATCACCGGATGCGCCAAGTCACTGACATCGGCGGCATTGACGGCCGAGGCGTCCAACAGTGGACCTGATCCGGCGCGCCGCAAGCCCGACATGGCGGCGGCATATTCGATGCTGGACTTGTCGGTGATCTCGCCGCAGGCCCGCCCGCTGGTGGAATAAAGCACATTGTCGATCAGGTTGAGGCTCCAGGCCCGCGCGAAGGGCGCGGTCATCGCCACCGGCGTCAGCCGCTCGGCGCCGTCGGCGAGATTGAGGCCGCGCAATTTGCCGTCGCCGGTGATGAAGAAGATCAGCCCGCGTGCCTTGTCGACGGTAGGCGTGTCATTGACGGTGCCGGGACACAGCCATTCCTTGGGCTTCTTGGGCGTTTGTGGATTGGGGTAGCTCTTCTGCCACACCAGCTTGCCGTCATTGGCGTCTATGGCGAACAGCATGTCGTTGGCGCCCAGAATGAAGACGAGATCCTTGGTCCCCTGCGGCGTGGAAACACCCGCCGTCACGATGGGCGAGGTCATGGTGGAGAGCACATATTTGTCCACCGGCACCTGAAGCTGAGTGGACCAGATCTGCTTCATCTGGCCGACATTCTTGGGTGTCAGTATGGTCTCGGCCCGGTTCCAGCCGGTGCGTTCCTGGTCATAGCCCCAAGTCAGCCATTCATTGGTGGCAGGCGGAATGGCGAGGAGTTCGTTGGGCGGCGGCGCCGCTGCCATGCGGCGGGCGATGGCCGGGTCCACGCCCTCGCTGAGTCCTGCGGGCGCCTGCTGCTGCGCAACACTCACACCCGCACACCAGATGAGTGCCAATGGGAGCGACGCCAAAGTGATGGCGGCGAAAGACGTCGATATCTTCATGAACGCACCCGTTTCCCAGCCCGTTATTCTATTTTTGGCCGCTCCCCGGCGGCTTACGGATCGCGGCTCCATCCACGATCTTGGACAGAAAATGAGACTTAGGCCGACAAAATGTCAACGGGCGATGGAGCCGCGTAAACCTGTTAGAATGTGCCCATCGGAGGTCCGCATGCGGCCACTCCTTTTGGCTGTGATCTTTCTCCTGCCGGTCTGTCCGTCCACCAGGGCGGCATCCGCAGGCGATGTCGTGTCCGACAAGACCGTGCAAAGCAAGTGCACCAAGCCGGACAGCGAGCTGATCAAGCCGGGCACGTCGGATAAATACAATGCGCAGGCGAAGGGCTTCAATGATTGCCTGCGCATCTATGTGGAGAATGAGAACAACAAGATCGCGCGGATACGGGCCGAGGCCAGTGCTGAGTACGACCGCATCAAGGACAGCGCCACCAGTCAAATTCAGGACGTCGAACGCGCCATCAATTCCGCCATTTTTGAAGTCGCTGTCGTGAACGGTGTGGCGGAGGCAAAGTATGTGGCGCCGCCTGGCGATACCTTGGCGTCCTATCCCGCGGCCGACTGCGATAGGCCTGATGCCGCGCTGCTCAAGCCCCCGCCAGGTAAACGTGTCGCAAGCCTCAAGAATGCCGACCGCTTTGAGGAGTTGCGCCTCAGTTACGAGGCCTGCATGCGCACTTATATTGCGCAGGCCAAGAATGAGATTACGCAGATTCAGGCCAATGCCCAGACCGCCTTCCACCGTGTCACCGAAGATGCCAATCCGCGCATCACCCAGATCAACAATGACGTTACCGAGGCCCTGAATGAGGCTCGTAAAGCGGAAGGTGAACGAAATGTGGCCGTGAACGCCTTCCATTCGCCATTCCAGGCCGGCGGCCTCAACCCCACAGCGCACCAACCGGGCGGCATCGGATCGCCGCCGGCGCAGAACCTGCCGGAGACCGAAAGCGTGATCGTCCCAGGTGAGCGCTTGCCGCGTTCGGCGGATATGCCTACCGGCGCGGGCGATCCCAATGCCATCAGTTGCCGCATGCCGCAGCAGCTTCCAAACTCCCGACTAATGGGCCCGGAAATCTGTAAACGCAACCGCGATTGGGCCAAGCTTTACAAGGATGGGCGGACCCTCAGCGCGGACGGCACGCGGATCGTGGAGTCGGAAAAGGCGCACACCTATAATCCTCTAAATTGTATCACAATCGGTCATGATAGCGGTGGTGAAATTACCCATAATTCCGGCGGCTGCATCAGTCAGTAATCGCCCTAGACATATTTCTTTCCATCCTTGTGAGAGAAGCCTTCACCGCGGATCAGGCGCATGTCTATGTCGGGATAGGCTGACCGCGTCTTCCTCCGCACGGTCGCCTACCACTGATTAAGAGAATATCCAGCGACTGCCAGTTCTCCTGCAGTCATCCCCGGCGAGCCTCGCGCGACAGCGCGAGGTGAGAAAAGGGGACCCAGGCAATACCACCGTGACGCTATCAAACACCTGGGTTCCTTTCCCCTCGTGACGCTGACGCTTCGCGCGGCCGGGAATGACAAGTTGGGTTTGCCACGGACGTCCGGGGTTCACTCTGCGGCTTCAGCCAGAAGCAAACGGATTGTCGTGAAAGTCGTCCACCGGCCTGAGCGGCACCGGCATAGCGGGCTGGGCGCCGATATAGAGTTCGAGCGTCAGCTGGTTGGTGCTCTTGTCCCATTCCATCTGCGGCGCGATCCCGCCAGGCTTGCGGAACGCCTTGCCGTCGAAATCGAAGCTGCGCGGTTGAACCTCGCTCCAGCCATTGGCGAGGTCCGCTGCCAGCCTCGCGCGAGTCTCTTCGATCGTCCCGCGCGGGCCCACCGCATTGGTGATGTCGGGTGCCATGACCTTGACCTGGCCGTTGGGCAGGATTTCCACCCGCGCCACGACTAGCGTGCCGCCCGATTCTGTGCCGCCTTCCCACTTGCCCACCGGCGGCATGGGCTTGGAACAGGCGGAGACCGCTAACAAGGCGGCCAGCACAACCACGACAAATCGCATGGATTCCCCGACTCAAGGACAGCTAGAGTTGATATTAGGCCGTTATGCACCGGGCGGCGATCCGGAAGACCGCAATCCCCCTTGCTCGATCGGGAGGCGGTTGCTAGGTGAACCGCCGCTTTTCAAGGGGTTTCCGCCATGCCGCTGCCCAAGGGTTTTCTGGCCGAGTCGCTTGGCCGTATCCAGCCGTCGCCGACCATCGCGGTGACGACCAAGGCGCGCGAGCTTAAGGCGGCGGGCCGCGACGTGATCGGACTGGGCGCGGGCGAGCCCGACTTCGACACGCCAGACAACATCAAGGAGGCCGCTATCAAGGCCATCCGCGACGGCCACACCAAATACACCGCCGTGGAAGGCATTCCCGAACTGCGCGCGGCCGTTGCAGCGAAATTCAAGCGCGAGAACAATATCGACTACAAGCCGGCCCAGACTTTTGTCGCGCCGGGCGGCAAGACCATCATCTTCAACGCGCTGCTCGCGACCTTGAATCCGGGCGACGAGGTGATCGTGCCCGCGCCTTATTGGGTCAGCTATCCCGACATCGCGCTGTTGGGCGGCGGCAAGCCCGTGGTGATCGAGACGACCTTGGAATCGGGCTTCCGCCTGACGCCGGAGGCATTGGACAGGGCGATCACACCGAAAACCAAGTGGCTGATCTTCAACCAGCCGTCCAATCCCACCGGCGCCTGCTACACGCGCGAGCAGCTCAAGGCGCTGACCGATGTCTTGATGAAGCATCCCCATGTCTGGGTGCTGACCGACGACATGTACGAACATCTGGTCTATGGCGGCTTCAAGTTCACCACCATTCTGGAAGTCGAGCCCAGGTTGTACGAACGCACGCTCACCATGAACGGCGTGTCCAAGGCCTATGCGATGACCGGCTGGCGCATCGGCTATTGCGCGGGGCCGGAAGACTTGATCAAGGCGATGGCCAAGTTGCAGAGCCAGTCGGCCACCAATGCCACCTCGATTTCGCAATGGGCGGCGGTGGAAGCCTTGAACGGCCCGCAGGACTTCATTCCGAAATTCCAGAAGATCTTCGAAGAGCGGCGTGACCTGGTGGTCTCCATGCTCAACCAGGCGACCGGCATCGAATGCCCCAAGCCCGAAGGCGCCTTCTATGTATACCCATCGATCCGGAAGTTGATCGGGAAGAAGACTTCGTCCGGCAAGGTGATCGCCAGCGACGGCGATTTCGCCGGCGAGCTGTTGGAGGCGACCGGCGTGGCGGTCGTGCATGGCGCGGCCTTTGGCCTGTCGCCCTTCTTCCGCATTTCCTACGCCACGTCCAACAAGGCGCTGGAAGAGGCGTGCCGGCGCATCCAGACCTTCTGCAACAGCTTGGTCTAAAGTTTCGGCCTTTAACGGCGGATTTACTTAACTTCTGACGTAAAGGCGGAATTAAGCATCCCTCGTCTACATTCGGGACATGCGTTCTGGCCTACCTGTTTCGGCCATGCTGCTCGCACTGTGCCTGGCGGGCAATGCAAAGGCCTTGGAGCTGACCGATGATCTGACGATCAACGGCTATTTGGACTTGCGCGCCGTCGCTCCAGCCGATCCCCAAAGCTGGCTGCATGGCGGCTTGGGTAAGTTCCGCTATGGGGGAATGCAGAAGTTCGGCACCGAAGGCGTGCTGCAGGCCGATCTCAATCTCGCTGCCATCAACCTCGACGGCGTGCATCTTGTCAGCGTGCTGCGGGCGGACCCGGACACGCCCAGCGTGGTCGATGCGCTGGAGACCTATCTGCGCTACGACCAGATGGCGGGCGACATCGGCTGGTCGGTGAAGGCCGGCGCCTTTTTCCCCACCATCAGTCTTGAGAATGACGATCTGGGCTGGACCAGTCCCTATACCTTGACGCCGTCCGCCATCAACAGCTGGATCGGCGATGAGTTGCGCACCATCGGCGGCGAAGGCACGTTGCGCTGGAAGAGCGATTTCGGCGTGCTGTCGCTGATCGGGGCGCTCACCTGCTGCAACGACCCGGCCGGTGTGCTGATCGCCGATCGCGGCTGGGCGATGGATGACCGCCCCTTCGGCCTGTTCGAACGCGAACGCACGCCCGACCAGACCTTGCGCATTTTCCATGCGCCCGTGCCGGGACGCACCGGCATGTTTGAGGAAATCGACGGCATCGTGGGCTGGTATGCTGGCGCCACCTGGCAATTGCCCGGCATCGTTAAGCTATCCGTCACCCGCTACGACAATCAGGGCAACCCCGAAGCGACCAGCACGCGCGACCACGCCTGGCGCACCAAGTTTTGGAATTTCGGCGCCCGCACCCAGTTCGGGCCGCTGGTTCTGATTGCCCAGCAGCTCAGCGGCTATACCGAAATCGCAGGGCCCGGATTTGAAGCCGACACCAAGTTCCAGTCCGGCTTTTTGATGGGAAGCTACGATATGCAGGCGTGGCGCTTCAGTCTACGCGAGGACCTGTTTCAGACTCGCCGTGAAGGCGCGGTCAACAACATATGGAATGAGGACGGCGACGCCACGACCGGTGCGGTGTCTTGGACAGGCCTTGATGGGGTTCGCCTGACGGCGGAGATCATCGCCATGAACTCGCGGCGCGGCGAATATGTCCCCGCCGGCCTGGGCTACTATCGCCACGACATCCAGGTCCAATTCGACTCGCGGTTGTTTTTCTGAGCCTCCGCCGCGAACATTTACGGTTTGCGGCGCCGTTTTAAGGCCGTTTTTACCCCGGGTCGGGCAGCGTCACACCACCGGATCCAACATGGCCGAAGCGAACACGCAATCAATCCCTTATGCCGCGAGCATCGGTTCGCGGCGCCTTGCTTCGGCCGCGTTTCCCGCGGCGATCTTCCTGTCTGCCGCGCTGCTGTTCTGGATCGAGCCGCTGTTTTCGAAAATGGTGCTGCCGATCCTGGGCGGCACCTCGGCGGTCTGGTCGGTGGCGATGGTGGTCTTTCAGGGCTTGATGCTGGCCGGCTATGTCTATGCGCATCTCCTGACCCGCTATTTGCAGATCCGCCAGGCCTTGCTGATTCATTTGTTGGTGCTCTCCGCCGCGACCGTGTCGCTGCCCATCGCGATCGCAAACGGATTTGGGTCTCCGCCACTTGATGGTCCGTCGCTCTGGCTGGTTGGTCTTTTTCTGGCCTCGATGGGACTTCCTTTTTTCGCGCTGGCCGCAAATGCACCCTTGCTGCAGGCCTGGTTCGCCCGCGGACACGGCCAGAACGCCTACCTGCTGTATCGCGCTTCCAATTTGGGCTCGTTCCTCGTCCTTCTCGCCTATCCGTTCCTGATCGAGCGCTCCATCGGTCTCGCCGCTCAGTCGCGCCTGTGGAGCGGCGGCTATCTGCTGCTGATATTGGCAATTCTTGTCAGTGGCGTGCTTGCTGCGCGCGCTCCGGAATCCGAACTCCTTTCTTCCGATCCAGCGGTTCAGACGGCGACGTGGCGCGATCGTCTGTCATGGGCGGCTCTGGGATTCATTCCGTCCGGGCTTCTGATCGCGGTAACGGCGCACATCGCGACGGACATCGCTTCCGGCCCCTATATCTGGATCATACCGCTCGCGCTCTATCTGCTGACCTATGTCTTTGCCTTTTCCGACAGGCCGCTGCTGCCGGCCAAGGCGATACTGGCGGTACAGCCATTTACAACCGCAGTGCTGGCCGTCCTGTTTTTGTGGACCGCTCAGCTCAATTGGGAGATCTCGCTCGCCGGCCACCTGGCGGGCTTCTTTGTCGCGGCGATGGTGTGTCAAACGGAGCTTTATCGCCGCCGTCCGGCGCAGCAATCCCTCACTCAGTTCTATGTCTGGATGTCCCTGGGCGGTGTGGTCGGAGGAATATTCGCCGCTCTCATCGCGCCACGGATCTTCTCGACCATCCTTGAGTATCCCTTGCTGGTTCTGGCGTCTTTGCTGATCCGTCCCGATGTCTGGCGGACGCCCCGCGCGGTCTGGATCAAGGACCTGGTGCTGGTTGCCTGCATCGGGATCGCGTTTGCGCTTGCCGTCCTGCTGATTGCCTCGCCAACCGCGATCTTCGTGCTGGCAGTGATGGCCACGGCCATCGGGATGGCGTTTCAGGGCGGAGCGCCGGCGCGCCTTATCGGTCTTGCGGCGCTGCTTTTGGCCGCGACCCATTTTTATAATCCCACACAGAAGGTGGTAATGCACAAACGCTCGTTCTACGGCGTCTATAAGGTGGTGGATGTTCCGCCGGGAAAATTCCGGGTTCTCTATCATGGAACCATCGTGCATGGTGGCGAGCAGATCCGCGAGGATAACGGCAATCCGTTCCGCGCGCGGCCACAGCCGCTCACCTACTATT
>DATHLY010000273.1:0-9934 GCA_035487655.1 Rhizomicrobium sp.
GGGCGCCTTGATCGCCACACACAATTTCGATTTGGCATCCCGGATGGACCGGACCCTACTATTGGATCAGGGCAGGTTGGTCGAGGGGCTAAAGCGGCAGCACAACCAAAGTTAGCCGGCCAAAAATTCCTGCAGCTTCTCCAATGTTCCAGTCCAGCCATTGTTGTGGCTGTCTCGGCGCTCCGGCGCGGCAAAACCTTCGTGGTGAATCGTCATCTGAGTGCCTTTGCCCTCTGCGCGGAAGGTGAGGGTGATCAGCGTGTCCTGTTCCTCATGCTCCCACTTCCAGCTCATCACCAGCCGGCTGGGTCGCAAAATTTCCTTATAGACCCCGCCGACGGACAGGGTGCCGCCACTTGGCAGGTGCATGACCACGCGATAGCGGCCACCGACCTTGGGTTCCAATTGTATCACCTCGCCATTGACGCCCGGCGGCCCCACCCATTCGCCCCAACTCTTTTCCAGCCAGGCGTCGAACACGCGTTCTGGAGTGGCATCGATATGACGGCTCAGGGTCAGGGAGATGGGTTCAGCCATGATCGGGCTCCTGCTTTTTGAGATGAGATTCCAGCCGGCCAAATGTGCCAGTCCAGAAGGCGCGGTAATGGTCCAGCCACTCCTGCGCGCTCTTGAGACCCTCGGGATTAAGGCGGCAAACGAATTGCTGACCACGCCGCGTACGGGCGATCAGTTGGGCCTCCTCCAGTACTTTCAGATGGCGGGAAATGGCGGGCCCGGAGATGAGAAAGGGCTCGGCGATCTCGCCTACTGTGGCTTCGCCCAGTGCCAGCCTGGCCAGAATGGCGCGGCGGGTAGGGTCGGCTAGAGCTGCGTAGGCGGCGTCTAGGTTTTCCATAACCATCAAGTTAAATAACCTATTGGTTAAATACAAGCGGTCTGCACCAAGGAATGTTCGATCTTGTTTTGTTCTTGTCTTTGAATGAGAACCAAACTAGAACAAAATCCAAACCGAGGGAGTACGGATCATGTGGGCCAAGGATGTGGCGGCTGGCGCGGGACTGGTTCTTTTCATGGTGTGGGCTTTTGTTTTGGCCAGTGGTGCCCAGGCGGCGCTGAACCATTTGCCAGTCTGAATCGTGCCAGTCTGATCGCGTCAGTTTGATTGTGATTCTCTGATCCTGATCGACTGATCTCTGTGGATAGGGGGATGGATCGTCCCCATATCGCAGTTCGAGCAGGCGATAGTGCGCCCCTGACTCATTCTCTCCGGATCACCCGTCATGGCGTCATTTGTGCATCTGCGCGTCAAAAGCGCTTATTCCCTCCTGGAAGGCGCGGTCCGGCCCAAGGAATTGGCTGAGCTGGCGCGGTACGCAGGAACGCCCGCGGTGGCGGTCACCGACACCAACAACCTGTTCGGGGTTTATGAGATTTCCGACACGCTGACCAAGGCGGGCATCCAGCCTATCGTGGGTGCTCTTGTATCGGTGGAGTTTCAGGTCCGCGCTCCCCATCACACCGGCTCGCGCAAGAAGCCGCCGCATATCGCCTTGTTGGCGCAGAATGAGGCGGGATACCGCAACCTCACCAAATTGCTGTCCGCCGCCTATCTGGAAGTGGAGGCAGGGGACTGGCCCCATGTCAGGAGCGAAAAACTCTTCGCCCACAGCGAGGGCCTGATCGCCCTGAGCGCTGGACCGGGCGGACCCATCAATCAACTCTTGCTCGACGGCCAACGCGACCAGGCCGGTGCCGTGCTGGATGGTTTGGCCAAAGCGTTTCCCAACCGGCTCTATATCGAATTGCAGCGTCATGGCCTGCCGGAAGAGCGCGCCACCGAAGATTCGCTGCTGGACATGGCCTATGCCAGGAAGCTGCCTTTGGTCGCCACCAATGACGTGCATTTTGGCACCGCCAATATGTATGAGGCGCATGATGCCTTGCTCTGCATCGCCGACGGCGCCTTTGTCAGTCAGGACGATCGCCGCCGCCTGACGCGCGAGCACCGTTTCAAGACGGCAGGCGAAATGCAGGCCAAGTTCGCCGACTTGCCGGAAGCGATTGAAAATACCGTGGAAATCGCGCGCCGCTGCGCCTTCAAGCCGGCCAAGCGCAAACCCATCCTGCCGGTATTTGTGCCTGAATCCGGTAGGTCGGCGGAAGAAGAATTGAAGGTGCAGGCCGAGGAAGGCTTGGGCCGCCGGCTGAATGGCGCGCCGTTGGCTGCGGAACGCGCCGTCTATGACGAACGGCTGGCCTATGAGCTTGGCATCATCAATCGCATGGGCTTTGCGGGCTACTTCCTGATCGTGTCCGATTTCATGAAATGGACAAGGGCGCACGCCATCCCGGTGGGCGTGCGCGGTTCGGGCGCCTCCTCGCTGGTGGCTTGGGCGCTGGACATCACCAATCTGGACCCGCTGCGCTTCGGCCTGTTCTTCGAGCGATTCCTCAATCCCGAACGCCTGTCCATGCCCGACTTCGATATCGACTTCTGCCAGGAGCGGCGCGACGAGGTGGTTCGCTATGTGCGCGACAAGTACGGCGCCGACCGGGTAGCCCAGATCATGGCCTTGGGATCGCTGCAGGCGCGCGCCGCGGTGCGCGACGCAGGCCGGGTGCTGCAGATGCCGCTGGGGCTGGTGGACCGCATCGCCAAGCTGATTCCCAACCCGCCGGGCAAGAGCATTTCGCTGCTCGAGGCGGTGGACAGCGAACCGCGCCTGCAACAGATCGCCGAACAGGAGCCCATTGCCCAGCGCTTGTTCGAGATCACCCAGAAGATCGAAGGTCTTTACCGCCACGCCTCCACCCATCCCGCCGGGGTGGTGATCGGGGACCGGCCATTGGACGAGATCCTGCCGCTTTATCGCGATCCGCGCTCCGACATGCCGGTGACCCAGTTCGACTATGAGGATGCGGAAAAAGCGGGATTGGTGAAGTTCGACTTTCTGGGGCTGAAGACGCTGACCGTCATCGCCAAGGCCGAAGAGCTGCTCAAGAAGCGCGGCATCGAACTGCACACCCAGACCATCGACTTCACCGATGCCAACACCTTCGAGATGTTGTCCCATGGCGACAGCGTTGGCGTGTTCCAGCTGGAAGGCGCCGGCATGCGCGACCTGTTGCGCAAGATGAAGCCCGACCACATCAACGACCTGGTGGCGCTGGTGGCGCTTTACCGCCCCGGTCCGATGGACTCCATCCCGACCTATATCGCGCGCAAGAACGGCAAGGAGCAGGTGCAATACCTCCATCCTGTGCTGGAGCCGATCCTCAAGGAAACCTATGGCGTGATGACCTATCAGGACGACGTGATGCGCATCGCCCGGGAACTCGCCGGTTACACCATGGGCGAGGCCGACATCCTGCGCCGCGCCATGGGCAAGAAGATTCCGGCGGAAATGATCCCGCAGCGGGAGAAATTTCTCAAAGGCGCGGCCGAGCGGAAGATTTCCAAACAGGTGGCCGAGCAGATTTTCGAACAGGCGGAAAAATTTGCCGGCTATGGTTTCAACAAGGGCCATGCCGCGGCCTATGCCCAGGTCGCCTATCAGACGGCCTATCTCAAGGCCAATTATCCGGTCGAATTCCTGGCCGCCTCCATGACCTTGGATATCGGCAATACCGACCGGCTCAATATTTTTCGTCAGGAGGCGCAGCGGCTGGGCGTGAAGGTGGCGCCGCCCGACATCAACCGCAGCGAATCCGTATTTGCCTGCGATGCCAGGGCCAATACCGTGTTCTACGCCCTGGCGGCGGTGAAAGGCGTGGGACGCCAGGCGATGGATCATGTGATCGAAGTGCGCCAGGCGGGCGGCACGTTCAAATCGATCTCCGATTTCGCGCGCCGAGTGGACCCGCGTCTGGTCAACAAGCGCGCCTTTGAGAATCTGGCGCGGGCAGGCGCCTTCGACAGTCTCAATCCCAACCGCCGGCAAGTGGTAGAAAATTCCGATCGCATCCTGGGCGGCGCGCATGCCGCCCAGCGCGAGCGCGAAAGCGGCCAAGTATCCCTGTTCGGCGGCGATGGCGGGCCTGTGGAAGAACTGCGCCTTCAGGCCATGCCCGATTGGCCGGTGCATGAGCGCCTGGCTGAGGAGTTTTTCGCCATGGGCTTTTATCTCTCCGGCCATCCGCTGGATGCCTATGGCCCTGCGCTGAGACGGTTGGGTACTTCCACCCATGCCGCGCTGCTGGAAGACCGCCGCCGTGGCGGCTTCAAGGCCAAAATCGCCGGTACCCTGATCAAGAAAAGCGAACGGCGTGGACGCAGCGAACAGATGTACGCCTTTGTCTCCTTCTCCGATCCCACCGGCATGTTCGAGGTGATGCTTTTCCCAGAAGTGCTTGCGGCCAGCCGGCCGCTTTTGGAAGCGGGCAAGTCGCTGTTGATCACGGCCAGCGCGGAATGGGATGCGGATGAGCTCAAATTGCGCGCCGCCTCCATCCTCGACCTCGACCATGCGGCGGCGCAGGCGGGCGAGGGGATGGCGGTCCGGCTTTCGGAAACCTCATCGCTGGGTGCGCTGGCGTCGGAACTGTCGCAGCCCGGCAAGGGACTGGTGCATCTGATCGTGCCAGGTGGCGCCGGTGAAGAGGTGGAGATCGAGCTGAAAAGGCGCTTCGCCGTCACGGCGACCTTGCGTAGCCGCATCGCGGCGCTGCCGGGGGTTGCGAGCGTGGAAGCAGTTTAGCCCATCCGACCCTCCCCTTGAGGGAGGGTGAAAATCAGAGCTTTCTTATCGCCCCATCCAGCCGGCCCAGCGCTTCCGTCAGCCGCGTGGAATCCTGCGCGAAACAGATTCGCAAATAGGAGTCATCGCGCGCATCGCCCAGACTGAAGGCCCAGCCCGGCGACACGCCAACCTTGTCGTTTCTCACCATCTCCTGACAAAAGCGCAGACTGTCAGTCAGCCCATCGATATGCAGGAAGCCGTAAAAGGCGCCGTCGGGCTTGAACCAGCGCACCCGATTCTGGCGGCCGATCCAGTCCTGCACGACATCGCGGCCCTGGCGGCAGCGCTCCAGCAATTCGGCGCGGAACGCGTCGCCTTGCGGCGACAGTGCCGCCAGCGCCCCATACTGCACAAAATGGGCTGAACCGGTGTTGTTGCACTGGGCCATGGCGGCGGCGGCCGGCTCCACGCTTTTGGGATGCACCAGCCAGCCAATGCGCCAGCCCGTCATCGCCCAGGGCTTGGAGAAGGAATTGATGGCGAATACGGCATCGTCTTCCTCGGCGATCGAGAGGAAGGAGGGCGCGTGCGCCGCGCCGTCATAGATCAGCGTGCCATAGACTTCGTCCGCCAGGATGGCGATGCCGCGCGCGCGACAATAATCCAGGATCGTCCGTTGCTCCGCCGCCGTCAGTGTCCAGCCGGTGGGATTGCCGGGAGAAGCCAGGAACATCGCCTTGGTGCGGGCGTCACAGGCATCAAACAGCTTGTCGAGATCGAGATGCCAGCGCCCTGCGTTCCAATCCTCGTCCAGCCGTACCAGGCGGGGTTGGGCGCCCACAACGCGAGTGGCCTGAAAGATATTGGGCCATATCGGCGAAACGATCACGACATTGTCGCCCGTCTCGCAGCACATCTGCAGCGCCGTCACCACCGCCAACATGGCGCTGCCGGGCACGGTGATGCGTTGCAATCCGATATCGGCGCCAATGGTGCGTTTGTGAAAATCGCGGATCGCCTCGCGCAAGGGCTGGATGCCGCGCGCGTTGGTGTAAAAGGTGCGCCCCTCTTCCAGCGCCTTGACGGCGGCCTCGCGGATGAAGGGCGGCGTCACCAGGTCTGTTTCGCCAAACCACAGGGGCAAGACATCGGGATTGCCCAGGCCCAGCGCGGTGACCTTGGTGATGCCGGATGGCTCCAGGCTGCGGATGGCGGGGCGGACGGGGTCCTTGCGGGCAGGCATTTTGTCGTTCATGGGCACGCTGTGTAACTGAATCCTGCTTTTACGCATAATGCGGCATGGATTCGCCTGCACCCGTGCTCCGGCGTAATTGGCCGATCGTGCTTTTTGCCGTCCTTTGCGGGCTTTACGGCTGGCTGCTGGTGGTGGCGACCGGCAGCGGCCATGATGGCGTGATAGGTCCGCGCTACAATGCGCTCGGCGCGGATTGGGTGATTTTTCTGGCCGCGATGCGGGCTTTCTTTACTGGCGACCTGGCGCATATCTACAACCAGGCCTGGATCACCCAAGCCACCAACAGCGAGTTCGCGCATTGGCTTTCGACGCCCGAACCCTTTCCGCTGTTTCCTTATCCGCCCGTTTTCCTGTTGTTGGTCCTGCCTTTTGCGAAGCTGCCCGTCGCCTGGTCGCTCCTGCTGAGCCAACTTGCGCAGTTTGCCGCCTTGGCATGGGCGGTGCGCAAACTGGCCCCGGACAGGTCGTATCTGTTTTTCTTGATCGGCGCATTTCTCTGTCCGGCCGTCTCCAACAACGTCTTGGCCGGCAGCAATGCCGTGCTTGTGACCGCACTGATCGTGGCGGGATTGGCTCTGATGGATACAAGGCCACTCATCGCCGGCGCCTTGCTGGGCGTCGTGATCTTCAAGCCACAATTCTTTCCACTGCTGCCGCTTGCGCTGCTCGCGGCAAAAGAAAAGAAGGCGCTGGCCGGCATGGCGGTTTGTGTGGGCGTGCTTCTTTTGGCCAGTGTGCTTCTGTTCGGGCCGGCACTGTGGCTGGACTGGTTCAATGTCTATCTCCATCCTCAGCAGGTTGCAGGCGTGAACGGCACCGAGTGGGGCCACCGCTGGGATGACAGTGTTTCGACCTGTGTTGCCCTGTTGGGGGCACCACTTTGGCTGGCCAATGCCGCACAGGCGCTGGCGGTGGTGGTTGCGATCGCCGTGGTCTGGCGGCCGTTTCGGGTGCGCCATCCGCAGCGGCTGGCGATCCTCTTGTGTGCGTCGCTTCTGGCCTCGCCACATGTGTCCAACTATGACCTGCTGTTTCTGGCGTTGGCCGCCATCCTCTACGTCCGGACCATGCCGGCCAGTTCCCGTCCCCTTGCCTTGGTACTGCCCCTGGCCGCTTGGGTGGCCCCCCTGTACAACCCGCCCAGGTTAACGCCCGCTGGGCTGATCACCCCTCTCGTGCTGTTGAGCCTGATCTGGTTGCTTTTCCGCGGTTTTTCCGCCCCGTACCCCTTGGCCGGCCAAAAACCATCGCCGGCGCCTTGATTTAAGGGGGGCTGGGCCCGTATAAGCCCCGCCATCTCGCACGCGCGGGTGGCTTTCGGCGGGTGTTCCGCTGTCGCCGTCCGGTGTCTCTCCTGAAGGGATAACCCGCGCGTCTGGCCAACCGGTAAAGGAGACTGAACTCATGGCTTTGCCAGAATTTTCCATGCGCCAGCTGCTTGAGGCCGGTGCCCATTTCGGCCACCGTCAGCAGCGGTGGAATCCCAAGATGGCGCCGTTCATCTATGGACAGCGCAATGACATCCACATCCTGGACCTGACCCAGACTGTGCCACTGCTGCACCGTGCCCTGGTCACTCTGCGTGACGTCGCCGCGGGTGGCGGGCGCATCCTGTTCGTGGGCACCAAGCGCCAGGCCTCCGAGCCGATCGCCGCCGCCGCCAAGCGCTGCGCCCAGTATTACGTCAATCACCGCTGGCTGGGCGGCACGCTCACCAACTGGCAGACCATCTCTCACTCGATCCGCCGGTTGCGCACGATCGAGGAAACGCTGTCGGGCGCCGAACATTCCGGCCTGACCAAGAAGGAATTGCTGGGCCTGTTGCGCGAACAGGACAAGCTGGAACGCGCGCTGGGCGGCATCAAGGAGATGGGTGGTGTCCCCAATCTGCTGTTCGTGGTCGACACCAACAAGGAAGCCATTGCCATTGCCGAAGCCCGCAAGCTGGGCATCCCCGTCATGGCGATCCTGGACTCCAACAGCAATCCCGACGGCATCGCTTTCCCGATTCCCGCCAATGACGACGCGGCCCGCGCCATCGCGCTCTATTGCGACCTGGCGGCCCGCGCGGTGATCGACGGCCTTGGCGAGAGCCAGGCCGCCGCCGGGGCGGACCTAGGCGCGGCGGAAGTGGTGGAAGACGTGACCTCACGGCCCGTCGAAGGCGAACCGGCCACTGCCTGAGGCCCTTACAGAACCATAGCCTTGCGCACGCAAAAAGCGCGCGCCCTAGGCTAACCCAAGGTTTGAACGGAGACTGAACTATGGCCAACATCACCGCTTCCATGGTGAAGGACCTGCGCGATAAGACCGGCGCGGGCATGATGGACTGCAAGAATGCCCTGAACGAGACCAATGGCGACATGGAAGCCGCCATCGACTGGCTCCGCAAGAAAGGCATTTCCAAGGCAGCCAAGAAGGCCGGCCGCGCCGCCGCCGAAGGATTGGTGGGCGTCCATGTCGATGCGGGCACCGGCGTGCTGTTGGAAGTCAATGCCGAGACCGACTTCGTCGCCCGCAATGACGAGTTCAAGGCGTTCGTGAAGGACGCCACCAAACTCGCATTGAAGGAAGGCGGCGACCTGGAAAAGCTCCTGGCCACGGCGATGGGTTCTTCCACCGTGCGGCAGACCCTCACCGAGCTGGTCGCCAAGATTGGCGAGAATATGAGCGTGCGCCGCGCCGCCGCGCTCTCCGTCGATCCCGGCGTCGTGGCTGCTTATGTCCACAATGCGACCTCGCCCGAACTGGGCAAGATCGGCGTGCTGGTGGGGCTGAAATCCACCGCCGACAAGGACAAGCTGGCGCCGCTGGCCAAGCAGCTCGCCATGCATGTCGCCGCCGCCTCGCCGCTGGCGATTTCGCCGGAGCATCTGGCGCCGGAAGTGGTGGAGCGCGAGCGCAATGTCCAGGCCGAGATCGCGCGTCAGTCCGGACGCCCGGAAAATGTCATCGAAAAGATGATGGAAGGCCGGATGCGCAAATTCTATGAAGAGACGGTGCTGCTGCAGCAGACCTTTGTGATCGACGGCGAGACCCAGGTCGGCAAGGTGATCGAGAAGGCGGCCAAGGAGCTTGGCGCTCCCATCGCCATCGAAGGCTTTGTCCGCTTCCAGGTGGGCGAGGGCATCGAGAAGGCCGAAGCCGACTTCGCCGACGAAGTCGCGCAGATGGCGGGCGGCCGCTGAGGGGTGTATGAGTTTTCACCCTCCCCTTGAGGGAGGGTCGAAAATGCCGAAGGCATTTTCGGGGAGGGGTGATGTCACCAGAGCTGTGATCTGACCCCTCCCCGAAATCTTCTCTCGCTTTGCTCGAGAAGATTTCGACCCTCCCTCAAGGGGAGGGTCTTATCGAAGCATGAGGGCCAAGGAGCGCCGATGTCCGCCACGCCGATATACCGCCGCGTTCTGCTCAAGATTTCCGGCGAGGCGCTGATGGGGCAGGGCGTCTTTGGCGTCGATATCGATGTGGTGGACCGCATCGCCCGCGATGTGGAGGAAGCCCATCGGGCCGGCACCCAGATCTGCATGGTCGTAGGCGGGGGCAATATTTTTCGCGGCCTTGCAGGCCATGCCAAAGGGATCGACCGCTCCACCGCCGACTATATGGGCATGTTGGCGACCGTCATGAATGCGCTGGCGCTCCAAGCCGGGTTGGAACGGGTGGGACTGGCCTGCCGCGTCCAGTCCGCCATCGCCATGAACAATGTGTGTGAGCCCTATATCCGGCGGCGTGCCATCCGGCACATGGAGAAAGGCCGGGTGGTGATCTTCGGGGCGGGAACGGGGAATCCCTTTTTCACCACCGACACGGCGGCGGCGTTGCGGGCGGCCGAAATGAGCTGCGACGCGCTTTTGAAGGCCACCCAGGTGGATGGGGTCTATTCGGCCGACCCCAAAAAGGTTCCCGATGCCAAGCGTTACGATTCTTTGAGCTATCACGAGGTGTTAGCCCAGAACCTCCAGGTGATGGATGCCGCGGCCATCTCTCTGTCCCGGGAAAATCGCATCCCGATCCTGGTCTTTTCTCTGGCCCAGCC
>DATHLY010000274.1:0-7549 GCA_035487655.1 Rhizomicrobium sp.
ATTTAATATGACGAGAGGGCCCCGCTATTTCCGTCTGCTGCCGGGTGTGGTTGCGCTTGGCGCCATGGTGCTGGCGCTGAAGACCACCGACCTGGTGCATGGTGCCTATGCCCAGCCAGGCGAAAAGGCGACGGCCACCCTGACCCATGATCCGGTCCCCGCCAACAAGGATTTTGCCGGCGGCGACGATGACCAAGTGGCCAGCGCCAGCGAAGTCGATGTGGTGAACAGCCTGTCCAAGCGCCGCCGCGAACTGGATGCGCGCGATGCCCAGATCTCGATCCAGGCCAATATCATCGCCGCCGCGGAAGCGCGGGTGGATGCCAAGATCAACCAGCTGAAACAGCTGCAGGCCCAGATCAACGCCCTGGTGGCCCAGCGCGACGAAGCCCAGAAGGCGCAGATCACCTCGCTGGTGAAAGCCTATTCCACCATGAAGGCCAAGGATGCGGCGCGCATCTTCGACAACCTGCCCGACTCCGTGCTGGTGCCGGTGGCGCATGACATGAAGTCCGATATCCTGGCCCTGGTCCTGGCCAACATGAATTCCGAAAGCGCCAAGGCGCTGACCGTGAAGCTGGCCGACCGGCTGACTTTGCCGCAGACCAACGACAAGGCTGCTGATCCGGTGGTGGCTCCGGCGCAAGCCGCCGCGACACCGGCTGCGGCGCCCGGACAACAGGCCATAGCAACACCTGCGGCCAAAGCCCCGGTGGCGCCGGAAAAGCAAGCACCGCCAAAGAGTTAGAGTTCAACGCGCGCGGACCAAACATGCTTAACCACAGGTTAACGCCGGCCCCGCCAAAATGAAGTCTGAAGGGGTCCGATCTTGAATCGTTTCCGCACCGTTATGAGTCTGGGACTGGCGCTTGGCGCCAGCGTCCCTGCTTGGGCGGCGGATAGTGTGAGCGGCACGATCCAGGACGGCTATGGCCGCCTCGCCTTCAACACCGATTCCAAAATCAGCGCCGCCACCACGGGCGGCGTTCTTGCCATCACCTTTAGCGGCAAAACCGGTCTTGATCCCGCCACCGTCGCCGCCGCCATGCCACGCATTCTTTCCGGCGGTCGGGCCGACGCCGACGGCAAGACCTTGCGCTTCACCCTGAGCCAGCCGGTCAAGCTGCATGTCAGCCAGATCGGCACGCGCGCGGTGGTGGACATTGCCGACGCCGGTTTCACCGGCGTGATGCCCGACCTCATCACGCCGCCCAAGCCGGTGGCCAAACCGATCGATGTCGCATCTCTGCCTGAGATCAAGCTGCGCGCGGGCAGCTATGAGAAATTCACCCGCCTCGTGTTCGACTGGCCTAAGGACGTTTCCTATCAGGTCTATCCCGGCGCGGGAAAAATGACAGTGCGCTTCGACACACCTATGCGCATCGATGTTTCGGGGCTGGCACGCTTTGCGCCGCCCTGGGTGAGGAATGCTTCCTGGCGAATCGATGGCGCCTCCACCGTGGTGGAGTTCGAAACCGATTCCGATTCCGGCTATCACGACTTCAAGGACGGCCATCATGTCGTGCTCGACATTTTGGCGCCCAAGACCGACGGCGCGGCCTACGCGCCACCAGGCAACGCCAAACCCACCATCACCAAGATCGACGCCAAAGCAACCAAAAGCGGCGCCAGCGCCGCCCAGGTTCAGGCGATTGCTCAGACTGTGGCCAGGCTTCAGCCGGAAACGTCCAAGCCGGAGCCGAAGCTGCCGGAAGCCAAGCAGGCCAAACCGGATTCAAAGACGGCCGCCAAGACGCCGGATGCCAAAGCCGCCGAGGCCAAGCCGCAAGCTGCGCCCACGGCCACACAGGCCGCCCCCGCGGAGGCCATTCCCGTCGCCGACGGCAAGCGCACCCGCGACGGCGCCGTCATCACCTTCAAGGGCGCGGGCGGCCGCGCCAGTGCCGTCTTTGTGCGCGGTCTCACCGCCTGGGTGGTGCTGGAGAATGCGCCGAACTTTGACGCCCACAGCCTCAGGGCCAGCCTGGGCGATTTCGCCGCCGGTCTGGAAGCGGTCTCCAGCAAAGGTCTTGGCATCCTTCGCATCACGCTCAAAGCGCCTGCCGAAATCGGCGCGCGTGACCTGGGGCCCGATCTGGAGGTGGAAATTGCCCCCAGCATCGCCCCGCCGCCCGTGGTGATCGGCTTTGCCCGAAACCAGTCCGATCCCAAGCGCGCCTCGCTGTCCACCCTGCTACCGGCGGCAGACCGTGTTTTCCAGCTGATGGATTCGTCCGGTGGCGACCTGCTCTCCATTATTCCCGCCCAAACGGGCCGCGGCGTGCCCTCGTTGCGCAGCTTTGCCGATTTTGGAGCACTGCCCAGCGCCAGCGGACTGGTGATCACGCCTTATGCCGACGATCTGCAGGTGAGCGTGGATGCCTCGCGGGTTTCGATTTCACGTCCGTCCGGCCTTTTGCTGACGCCGCCGCAGATGCCAGTGGCACAAACGCCATCGGCGCTGGCGCATTTCGGCGACGGCCCGTCCTATATGAATTTCGCCCAATGGGGTCAGGCCGGCGGCGGCAGCTTCCTGGCCACCGAGCGCAAGCTCACCCAGATCGTTGCGCATGCCGAACCCCAGAAATCGACCGCGGCGCGCCTCAATCTGGCGCGCTTCTATCTGGCCAACGGCTTTGCCGCCGAGACTCTGGGCCTGATCCAACTGCTTGAGGCCCGCGATCCCGCGCTGGCCGGCGATGCCCAGCTTACCACCATGCGCGCGGTGGCGGAGTATATGATGGGCCGCTATCGCGACGCCCATAGCGATCTCAGCGGGCCGGGCTTTGATGTCGACCGCCACGCCGCCTTCTGGCGCGGCTTGATCGAGGCCCGCATGGAGAATTGGAAGGACGCGCACGCGCATCTGGAGCAGGCGGCTCCGGTGATGCGCCGGTATTCCGCGTCCTGGCAGGCCAATGCAGTGCTGGCGGATGCCGATGCGGCCTTGGCGCTGGGACGCCTGGACCAGGCCGATGCGGCGCTGCATCGCATGCCGAACGGGTTGGATGAGAAACAGACTTTGGTCGCCGAATTGGCCCAGGCCCGGTTGCTGGCAGGCGAGAACCGTTATGCCGCCGCCGCCAGGCGTTTTGCCGCCGTCGAAAAGGATGGCGATGAGGGATTGGCGTCGCGCGCGATTTTCTATCACACCGCGGCGGCTCTGAATGCGCGTGCCATCACCGCGCCCCAGGCGATCGAGCAGCTTGAAAGATTGCGCTTCCGCTGGCGCGGCGACGCCTTGGAGCTGAAGACCCTGCGCAAGCTGGCGTCGCTCTATTTCGGCGGTGGCAAATGGCGCGACGGCCTGAAAATCCTGCGTATCGCGAACCAGAACTTCAAGGGAGAGGATGCGGGCCGCATCGCCCAGGACGATATGCGGGGCGCCTTCGTCAATCTGTTCCTCAAGGGCGGCGCCGACAAGATGAAGCCGGTGGATGCGCTGGCGCTGTTCTATGACAATTTGGATCTGACTCCCATCGGGCCGGATGGCGACGAGATGATCCGGCGCATGTCCGATCGCCTGGTGGCGGTGGACCTGTTGGGACCGGCAGCCAATCTGCTCGCCTATCAGGTGGACAAGCGGTTGGACGGCGTCGCCAAAGCGCAAGTCGCCACCAGGCTCGCCGCGGTTTATTTGATGGATCACAAGGCCGACAAGGCGGTGGCTACGATCCGCGATTCCCAGATTTCGGGTTTGCCGGACCAGGAAATGCATCAGCGCATGCTGCTGGAAGCGCGCGCCTTCGCCGCCCTTAAGCAATGGGACAATGCGCTGGATCTGATCGCGGTCGATCAATCCGACGACACCAAACGGCTGCGTGCCGACATCTATTGGGAAAGCGGCAACTGGGCGCTGGCGGGCCAGAAGGCCGAAGAGATGCTGGGCAACCGCTGGAGCGACGTGGGCCCGCTGACCGACGTCGAACGCAGTCAGTTATTGCGCACCGCGGTCGCCTATTCGCTGGCCAATGATGAAGCAAGCCTGGCGCGGATGCGCGATCATTTCACCGCCAAGATGAAAGGCACGCCGGACGCCAACCTGTTCCAGGTTCTGTCGTCGGATATCGACCAGCATGGGCTGGCCTTCCGCGATGCTGCCGCCCGAATTGCCTCACTGGATACGCTGGAGGCCTTCATGAAGGACTTCACCAAGCGCAAAGCGGATGCGAAGAGTTAGGGCGAGGCTGTGGTTCTCCTCTCCCCTTGAGGGAGAGGAAGAGTGAGCCGGCTTGACGACAATCGACACTAGAGTTTCTGCGCCTTCAGCCACTCCAGCGCCCGCTCCGCCAGGCGCTCCCACCCGGGTTCACCGATCAGCCAATGACCCATGCCGTCCAGCACTTCGCTCGCGGCGCGCTCCTTGTACAAGGCGGCGATGCGCGCCACGGTGGACGGCGGATTGATGCGGTCTTCGCTGCCGGTCAGGAATAAAAGCGGCGCGGTCACCGCATCGGCATCCACTTCGCTGGCGTGGCTCAAATCCAGGCCCCAGCTCATGATCTCGAAAGTGGCACGCCCGGATTCGGGGACGAGGCGGCCGAACACATCGTCGCGCATATGCCTGGGAAGCTTTTCCAGGGAATGGGCCAGCGCCACGTCGCGGCTGGGTTCGAGCACCATGTTCCAATAGCCGGGTTGCAGATGCATGGCCTGGGCGGCGCTGATCTCAAACAGGGTTGTGGGCGGCACACCCCAGGGCGGCGACGGCGCCAATAGAATGAGCGCGGCGACGTTCGTCCGCGAAGCCAATTGCTGCGCCAGCAATCCGCCCATGGAATGGCCCACCAGGATGGGGGCCGCACCCAGCACCTGGATCTCTTCCTCCAGATCGGCGGCATAATCCGCCAAGCCTGTCGTGCCCAGGGCCGCAGGCGGGCGCGCTTCGTCATGAAAGCGGAGCGCGGGGGCGGTACAGGAATAGCCCGCTTTTTCGAACTTCTGTTGCAGGCCTTCCAATGACCATGGCCCACAGAAGGCGCCATGGATCAAGAAAACCGGAGGTTTCATGCGCCGCGCTTTGCCAGCGGGCCGAGCGCCGCAAGAACTTGCCGATAGGTCTTTCGCTTGAAGGGCACGATCAAATCCGGCAGTGCCTTGGGGCTCACCCATTGAAAGGCGGAAAATTCCGGTTCATGCGCGGTGAGGTTGATGTCGGCATCCTTGCCGGTGAAGCGCAAGGCGAACCATTTCTGGCGCTGGCCTTTGTATTTGCCGCGAAACGCAATGCCCACCAGATGCGGCGGCAGGTCATAGGTCACCCAATCATCCATCTCGCCGATGATCTCGGCTTTGTCGGTGCCAATTTCCTCCTCGAGTTCACGGAGTGCCGCTTGCTTGGGTGTTTCGCCCTTGTCGATGCCGCCCTGGGGCATCTGCCAGCCCTCGACCGTCTGGTCGATGCGCTTGCCGACAAAAACCTTGCCTTCGCGGTTGAACAGCATGATGCCGACGCAGGGTCGGTACGGAAGATCGGAAGCTGTCATGGCGCTTTTTTCTGAGCTTCAGCGCGAGGGGATTTTCGTCATCCAAGCAGGAGCGCCGAGCGACGTGTACAAGACGTACACGAGCGATAGCGCGACGAACTTGGGGGCGAAAAGACCCCGCGCTTATTGTTTGGTCTGCTGGGAGACTATGGCGGAAACCGGGACTAGTACAAAGCCTCGCGATTGCAGGCCCCCCGCCCAGGCCGCAATGCGTGCGACCGTTACCGGATAAAGAAACGCCGAGCCCACCGCCGTGCCATTGGCGCGCGCCTGGGTCTCCAATTCCGAGAGGCGGCGATCGATCTCTGACGGATTTTGGACACGGTCCAGCGCTGAGCCGCTCTGCGCTGCGGGGATACCAACCTGACCCGCGACCGTCGGCGCCACCGATTGGGCAGCCGCGCCATTGTCGAAGAAATAGAGCCCGCGCCGATTAAGATAGGTCAGGACGGGAGCCAGCGCGTCGCTGTCGGTGAGAAAGCGCTGGCCCAAGAGATTGGTCACTCCGGCATAGCCGGTGATGCGCGACATGGCCCAGCTCAGGCGTTGAATGTTGCTCTCTTCTTCCTGGCCGGAGCGCAAGGTCTGCGGACCCAGATCGCTTTCCGGAAAATCGAGCGGCTCCATGGGGATTTGCAGCAGAATCTCGTGCCCGCGCTCGCGTGCTTTTGCCACCCAATCTTGGGCGCTTGCGGCATAGGGCACAAAGCCCAGCGTGACCTCTGGGGGAAGACTATCCAGCGCCGTCTTGGTGGCGACCGGCGACTGGCCCAGCCCATTGACCACAATGGCGATCTTGAATTTGCCGCTCGCGCCGGATGGCGCGGCGTAAGCCGTCATGGGCTTGCGGCCATCATCGGCGATCCGGGGCAAGGGGCCTTTGGGGCTGTTCTCGATCAAGGCCGGATCGGCCAAAAGTGCCTTGCCGACATAGAGGGGCTTGGTCACGGGACCGATCACCGGCCCTTCGTCGGAATTGAATCGCAAGGGAGCAGCCGGTTTGGAGGAGCTACTGACCCCCTGGGACAGCTCCAGCTGGATCGCGGAAGGGCCGCCCGGACGGCCCAGCAGCGTGATGGTCAGAGCGCCGGCCGCCAGCAGGCAGGCAGCGAAGGAGCAGCCGAACGCCAGCGCGCGCCCAGGCCTGGACGCGAAAAAGCCTTCTGCGGGATCGGCGGCAGCAGCCATGCCCCTATTAAGAATTGGGATGGTTACGTCCGGGTTAATGGTTAGCTCAAGTCCGTTATGCGGAGCGCCGAACAATCAACCCTGCCGCTTGACGGGGGAGGGCGAACGGATCGCGTGTCACGCGATCCGTTCGGGAGGGGGTGATGGCGGTCACTCTGCCCCCTCCCCCAAATCATTTGGCGATGCCAAATGATTTGCCCCCTCCCGCAAGGGGAGGGGGAAATCATGGATCGATTTGGTTGAAGCTTGGACTACTGCGCCGCGGTGGCCGTCTTGTCCGGTGCGGGGGTCGTGGCTGCGGCGACCGTCATCTTCCCGTGCAGCAGGTCCAGCGCATAGGCGAGCTGGAAGTCGTCATACTTCTTGCCGGGCGCGGGCTTGATCACCGGAGCATTGATCCGCTTGGCCGGGACCGGCTCGCCCGTGAGATGGCCGCGAAGATCGGCTTCCGAAGGACGCGCCAGCTTGGGCAGCGCGGTTTCATCGCCCTGTGCAACCTGGATATCCGGAATGATGCCTTGCGCCTGGATCGAATGACCGGACGGTGTGTAGTAGCGCGCCGTGGTCAAACGCAGAGCACCACGCCCTTCGCCCAAGGGAATGATGGTCTGCACCGAGCCCTTGCCGAAGCTGGTCAGGCCGATGATGGTGGCGCGTTTGTGATCCTGCAGCGCGCCGGAGACGATTTCCGAGGCCGAAGCGGTGCCGCCATTGATCAGCACCACCACCGGCTTACCGTCGGTGATGTCGCCGCCTTTGGCGTCATAGCGCTGGGTATCTTCGGCATGGCGGCCGCGCGTGGAAACAACCTCGCCCGAGGTCAGGAAATCGTCCGACACCTGGATCGCCTGGTCCAGCAGGCCGCCGGGGTTGTT
>DATHLY010000275.1:0-6009 GCA_035487655.1 Rhizomicrobium sp.
CCGCGGCATCCATCCCAGCCATCAGCTGATCGAGTTGTCGGGCGGCCTGGCGCTGGGCGATTGGTCGCTTGCCGCCGATTACATGTACTACCACTCCAACGGCGATGTGCAGACGCCGGGTTGGAACCGCCTGACCCAGGCTTTGATCGACAATGGCACTTATATTACCGGCCGAAACACGTCTCTCAAGGATGCCGACGGCAATGGCCGGCTGACCCTGAACGAATTTGGCGGCAATCCCTATTTCTTCGATCCCAATTTCAAGCCACTCGCCTGCATGGGTTGCCAGGATGCGGCGCATCGATTGGATACCGGCTTTGGCACAACCAGCTTGGACCGGCGCATGGTCTATGTGGCGCGGGGCGTGGATTTCTCCAACACCATCACCCACACAGCGTTCTTTGAAGCCGCCAACGAGCTGGGCGACGGTCAGACGCTGCGCCTGCAACTGTTCGGCGACACGCTGGAGAACGACCGCTTCGTCTCTTACGGCTTTCCGGGTTCCTATCGCACCCAGATCGGCGAGGCGCGGCTGCGCTACGACCTCAAGCGCGATTTCGGAAAGCTTAAGTCCCAGACTGTCGCCGGCGTCTCCTATCGCTATGTCCATGCCATCGGCAAGGAGAGCTTCAACAGCGGCGTGATCGCATTGGACCGCCGCGATATCAGTGCCGGTCCCGCCGCCAACGACATCATCGATTCCCCCTTCAATATCGACCCGCCGGGCGCCATCGGATTGGGCTGGGAAAATGATGTGCGCAGCAACACGGGAAATGCGGGAGCCTTCATCACCACCGATCTGACCTGGGATGACAGTCTCGATCTCACTTTGGGCGGACGCTATGACGACTATAGTGTGCGCTCTGTGGATGCCGGCGTGCTGGCCTTCGAGCCGGCGACCGGTCGCGGCAATGCCGGACGTTTCACCTATTCCGCCAGCCTCTCCTACAAGACGCCATGGGGTTTGGTGCCGTATGTCACCAGCGCAAAATCGGCGGCTATTGAAATCGGTCAGGCCAGCCAGGTCCTGACCAGCCTTTTGGCCGGCAGGGATTGGTTGTCCAATTCGTTCCTCAATGAAGTGGGCGTGAAGTTCGCCGCCCTGGACAATCACCTGTTGGGCAGTCTGGATTGGTACGTCCAGAACCGCACGCAACTCAATCAAGGCGCGGGCGGCATCACCACGGTGATGGGCACCGTCGCGCGCGGCGCGGAATTGGAATTGCGATATGTCGCAACCCCCAATCTCAGCCTGACCTTGGCCGCGTCGTTGCAGCACACGACCATCAAGGGGCCGGACCACAGCTTTGCCTATGTGCCGGCGCGCAGCTATGGCGTTACGCCGCAAAATGGCTTTGGTGGCAGCTATATCGTGTTCGACTTTTCCACCTTGCCCGGACGCGGAGGCGATTATGAAAACACGCTTCTGCCGCATGCGGTGATCAGTCCCTACCTGACCTGGACCAGCGACGCGCAGCCTTGGGGCAGTTGGGGCGCCACATTCGGCGGGACCTATGTCGGTCATACCCAGCAGACGGTTCCCAACGCAATCGGCTATCCTTCCTATGTCACGTTGAACGCTTCGGCTTTTGCGCAATGGGATGCGTGGGAAGCCGATGTGAATGTGAACAATCTGGCGGACGAACGCTATTTCACCCCCGGCGCCGACACCTATGCCAACCTCAGCGCCCTGCCGGGCATCGGGCGCATCTGGAAAGTGACGCTCAAGCGGTTGTTCTGACAGGCTCCCGCGCGATAGGCTCCGCGGCCATGAAAAAATCCGCACTGCTAATCGTGTTTCTCTTCCTGCCGGTTGCGGCGCGCGGCGCCGACAGCGCCTGGGTGCAAGCGACGGCAGCCGGCTTCGAGGCAAGGCTGGTCACCAGCGCGGCTGCGTGCCCCGCGCTGCATACGGACAAAGGCGATGTGGCGATGGCTGTGCGCGCGGCGGCCAGTGCCGATTTTTCCCTTGCCTGCTCGGTGGCGATCCCAACCGGCGCATCCCGTGCCGATATAGCCGGTACGGCATTGCCGCTGCCGATCGCCAATCCCCAGCGCATTTTGGTCCTGGGCGACACCGGTTGCCGTATCAAGGGCGCGGCGCTGCAGGCTTGCAACGATCCCGCGAAATGGCCCTTTCCCCAGCTGGCGGCGGCCGCCGCCCAACTGAATCCCGACCTGGTGATCCATGTCGGTGATTATCTTTATCGCGAGAGCTCCTGTCCGCCCGGAAACCAGGGCTGCGCCGGTTCTCCCTGGGGCGACAATTGGACAACCTGGCAGGCGGATTTCTTTGCGCCCGCCGCGCCGCTCCTGGCGGTGGCGCCCATCGTGCTGGCGCGTGGCAATCATGAGGAGTGCGACCGCGCCGGTCCGGGCTGGCTGAGGCTCCAAGGACCGTCCGCCTTCGATGCGGGCGCGCCTTGCGCCAGGCACCTGCCGCTCTATGAGGTCGATCTGGGCACGCCGCGGCTGGCGGTGATGGATGACGCCAGGGCGGAGGAAACAGAACTCAACCGGGATGAATCGCCCATCTATGCCGCCGAGTTGACCGACATGGGCAAAATTCCCGCGCCCGTCTGGTTCGTCCATCACCGTCCCGTCTGGGCGGCGGTCACGGGTCCGCTGGGCATTCCCATCGGGGGCAATCTGCAGTTGATGGACGCGGCCCGCATCGCCTCGCTGCATGGCGAGCCATTGATAGCGCCCGGCGTCGAGCTGATGCTGTCGGGCCACATCCATACCTTCGAGGCGATCAATTACACCAAAGGCGTGCCGCCGCAGATTGTGGCGGGCAATGGCGGCACCATTCTGTTGGACACGCCGCGCGACCTTAAAGGTACGCAATTCCAGGGCCATTCTGGCGTTACGGTGGCAGACGGATTGTCGCTGGGCGGCTTCGGCTTTTTGCTGATGACGCGCGCGCCGGATGGCTGGGGCATCGATCTCTATGATTCGGCGGGCACCAAGATCCGCGCCTGCCGGTTCACCTCCGGCAAGCCGGGGCGGCTGGACTGTCCTCCCTGATCGTTATGGATTTTTCTGCGCCGCGTCCGCATCTAGCACCGCGAGGAGTGAGGCGGTGGGAAAGCCATCGGCGGCCAGTGATTTCGACTTCTGATATTGGCGCAGTGCCGCCCGGGTCCTGCGCCCCAACACACCGTCCGTCGTGCCGGGATCAAGACCCAGTTTTTGCAGATCGGTTTGGAAACTGATCCGCTCGCTGCGCGACAAGGCGCGCTCGTCTCGCGGCCAGCTTTGACGGACGGGTGCCGCTCCCGCCATGCGGTCCGCCAGTAGCGACACCGCCAGCGCGTAACTGGCGGCATTGTTGTATTTCAGGATGACACTGAAGTTCGCAAATACCACAAAGGCGGGGCCGCGAGAGCCGGCCGGCAGATAGATGGCCGCGTTCGCATCCGACGCTGGCAGCGGATCGCCATTGGCCGTCCTCACCCCGCGCGCGCTCCATTCGGATACGGGCTTCATTGTATCGAGGTCGGCGTCTTCATAGAGAAAGCCATCCGGCAAGCTGACTTCATAGCCCCAGGGCTGGTCCCTGACCCAACCCTGCTCGCTGAGCAGCCTTGCTGCCGAAGCCAGAGCATCGGGCGGCGAGTGCCATAGATCGATCACGCCGTCGCCATCGCCATCGGCGCCATATTTGAGAAAGGTGGTTGGCGTGAACTGAGTCTGGCCGAAAGCGCCGGCCCAGCTTCCCACCATATCGCTCAAGGCATAATGACGATCCTGATAGATTTTCAGCGCCGCCAGGAATTCCGGCTTGGCGTAACCGGCGCGCGGCCCGTCATAGGCGAGCGTCGCCAACGCCGCGAACAGGTTGAAGCCGCCGCTATCGGCGCCAAAATCGCTTTCCATTCCCCAAACGGCGACCAGTATCTCCCTCGGCACGCCGCTTTGCGTGCTGATCTTTTCCAGCACGTCGCCATAGCGGGACAACATGAATTGCGCGTCCTTGATCCGCCGCGCCGATACCGCCGAGTCCAGATAGCTCCAGACCGGTTTGGTGAATTCCGGCTGGTCGGCATTCATGGCGATGATGGCCGGAAGGGGCACGATCCCAGCCGTGGCGCTGTCGAAACTTTCAGCTGTTAGGCCTTGGGCCAGCGCCTCGCTGCGGGCCTCGGCCAGGAAGCCGGCGAACTTGTCGTCACCGGAACTCGGCTTCGCCGGCGGCGAAGGCGCCGGCTGAGGCGCGGAGCGCGGCGGCGGCGGCGGGGGCGGGACGGGCTTGGGAGCGGTACTGGCGCAGGCCGCCAAGCCCAGGGCGGCTAGCAAGGCAAAGATGCGGACGGGATTGCGATTCGCCATGCCCTTGGATACACCGGTTCGGGTAATTTTTGGCGGAAAAGCTGGCTTTTCGGTCTTTCTTCGGCCGGGAGGCCTGGCCCAGCCTCCCGCAATTTCGCGGGTTGACAGGGGGGAGGGGCTTCCATAGTTTCCGCGCCTCAATTCACGGCCTCCAAGGCCGATTTTTGGCTCAGAAGGCAGTGTCATGAAGGTCCGCAACTCCCTCCGTTCGCTCAAGAAGCGCGACAAGGACTGCCGCGTCATCCGCCGCAAGGGCCGCGTTTACGTGATCAACAAGAAGAATCCACGGTTCAAAGCCCGCCAGGGTTAAGCGATACTGCGCCGCAATTTGACATAGGCGCGCATGCTTCTTCCTCCCAGCGATTCCAAGATCATCGCCCGCCGCGCCGAGATCGTGGCCGCGTTGAAGAAAATTGTGCCCGACGGCGTGGTGGCGGACCCATCCGGGCTCGCCACCTTCGATTCCGATGCGCTGAGCGCCTATCACCAGATGCCGCTGGTCTGCGTCCTGCCCAGCAACCGCGAGCAGGTGAGCGCGATCCTCAAATACGCCCAGGAAGAAGGTGTCCCTATCGTGCCGCGCGGCGCGGGCACTTCGCTCTCCGGCGGAGCGCTTCCCCGCGAAGACGGCATATTGATCGGCATGGGCCGCATGAAGCGGATCCTCGAGATCGATTACGAGAATGGCTGCGTGGTGGTGGAACCCGGCGTCACCAATCTGAACATCACCAAGGCGGTGGAGGCCAATGACTTCTACTACGCACCCGATCCGTCCAGCCAGGTCGCCTGCACCATCGGCGGCAATGTGGCGGAAAATTCCGGCGGACTGCATTGCCTGAAATACGGTCTCACCACCAACAATCTTCTGGGCGTCACCATGGTGCTGCCGGGCGGGGAGATTGTGAGCTTGGGCGGCAAATCGGGCGCCCAAGGCGGGCTCGACCTGCTTGGCCTGGTCACAGGCTCGGAAGGCCTGTTGGGTGTGGTGGTCGAGGTGGTGGTCAAGATCCTGCGCAAGGCCCCGGTGACTCGCACCCTGTTGGCCTCATTCGATTCCGTGCCCGCGGCAGGAGCTTGTGTCGCCGCCATCATCGCCGATGGGGTCGTGCCGGCCGCCATGGAATTCATGGACCGCCGGGCCGCGGGCGCCATCGAGGCGTACAATCATCCGGGTTATCCGCTGGACGCAGAAGCCATCTTGATCATCGACGCCGATGGCGTGGAAGCCGATGTGGCCTATGCCGTGTCGCGCATCATCGACATTGTCGCCAAGTGTGGCGGCAAGACGGTGGAGGCCACCGACGAAAAACAGCGCGCCCGCATCTGGTCGGGGCGCAAGGCCGCCTTCGCCGCCATGGGCCGGCTGGCGCCCGATATGATCTGCATGGACGGCACCATTCCCCGCAACGCCTTGCCCCATGTCCTGGAAGAGATAGCCAACCTGTCGGAACAATATCAGCTTAGTTTCTGCAATGTTTTCCACGCCGGCGACGGCAACCTGCATCCCTTGATCATCTTCGACACCATGAAGCCGGGCGAGTTCGAGCGGGCGGAGGCTTTCGGCGCCGACATCCTGCGGCTGTGCGTCAAAGTGGGCGGCGTCCTGTCGGGCGAACACGGTATCGGCGTGGAAAAACGCGATCTGATGACCGACCAGTTCACGCCCGAAGACCTGGC
>DATHLY010000276.1:0-9473 GCA_035487655.1 Rhizomicrobium sp.
CTCCCGCGGACGCTCTAAGGTGTCGCTCCCGCTCCCGCGGACGCTCCTGACCCCTTGCGGGCCTTCAAATCTTCGTTGATGAGCTTGTCGGTAAGAACGAGTTTCGCGTTGGCGATGGCGCGAAACGGAAATTTGATGTCGCTGTTATCGACGCGGATCATGACATCTTGGCCGTCCAGTCCCAGCAGAGTGCCGCGAAAGCGTTTGCGGCCCTTATGTTGGTCGCTCGTCGGCACGCTGCCGCTACCGACCCCGCCAACGCTCTCGACAGGAAGCGTGAGCTCAATCTTGGCCTCATGGCCGGCCCAGCGCGAAAAATCCATCAGCCGGGTGAGCGGCCGGTCGATGCCCGGCGATGAGACTTCCAGCTCATAGTCGCCTTCGATCGGGTCTTCCGCCTCGATGAAATCCAGCAGGACATGCGAGAGGGTGGCGCAACCTTCCACATCCATGCTGCCGTCGGGCCGCTCGGCCATCACCTGCAAGGTTTTGGCGGCGCCGCCCATGACGCGCAGACGCACCAGCCGAAAACCTGCCTTTTCAATGACAGGTTCGAAGACCGGTTCCAGATGCGATGCCGCCGCGACGACCATTCAGCCTCAACTGCAAAGTTTCTTGCCCGCGGCGGCCCTATCTGGCCGCCACACAACTTGCTCTTGTTGTTTGGGATGCCGGCTATCTACGCCTTGAGGACTGCAATATCAAGGCTGGAACACGGTTAATGCTTGCGCGGCAGGATGCCGACGCTGACCTCGCCGGTGGCCACCGCCGCATCAATTTTTTTCTGGCGCTCCACCTCGGCTTTGTGGGCTTTTTCCCTTTCCTGCCTGGCTTGAGCCTTTTCCAGTTTCTCGAACGGAGAGGGTGAAAATAGGATCAAGATCAAGGTGATGGTGCAAAGCGCGGCAATCACCACCACACCGATGTCACCCAAAGCCGTCCCGAAAATCGGGGACTTTTTCTCGTCCTTTTTCATCATGGCGGTTTTTTATCGCTTGGCGGTTCGGAAAGCGAAGTTCCCGTGGGTCCCAGGCGCATAAACCGCAAAAAAGCGGGCGGGCCCTTGATCGCCTTGGTTTCATAACGGCTTGGCGGCCAATCCGCCGGGCGGCTTTTCCAATCCAAGGGACCTTCCGCCAACCAGTCGAAGGCCCGATGGGCCATCAACCGTTCCAAGGCATAAGGCAGATAGGATTTGTCGTCGGTGGCAAAGCGCAGTTCGGCGCCCGGTTTCAGGACCCGGGCCAATTGGTCCAGCATCTCCATCTGCAAAAAGCGGCGCTTATGGTGCCGAGTCTTGGGCCAGGGATCTGGAAACAATAGAAAGAACCGGCCCAGGCTCTGATCGGGCAGGCATTCGATGATGTCCCGCCCGTCGCCTTCATAGATGCGAACAGTGTTCAGGGGTACTTCTTCAAGCTTTGTCAAAAGCTTGGCGACGCCCGTCTCATAGGGTTCTGCGCCGATCAGGCCGACTTGTGGATGCTGCCGGGCCTGCCAGACCAGATGCTCGCCAGCCCCGAAACCCACCTCCAGCCACAGGTCCCGAACGGTGTTCGGAAACTGGCTCCAGGGGGCCTCGCTGGGGCGATAGGCCAGTTCGCTCAATAGCGTTCGGCGAAGGCCGGCCTGGCGTTGGGACAGCTTGGGGCCCTTGCGGCGCCCATAAAGCTTCCGGCGATTTCGGTCTGGATGGTCAATCAAGGTCATCATTCCCGGCCGAGCGATGCGATCCGCTTCGCGAGGGGAAGGGAACCCAGGTGGTTAGACCGGGCTCCCTCTATCCGCCTGGGTCCCCTTCCCTCGCATCGCGCATGATGCGCGATGCTCGCCGGGGATGACAGGTTTAGCTAAGCGCAGACTTGATCTGATCCGCCAAGTTGGTCTTCTCCCAGGAGAAGCCGCCATCCGTGTCGGGCTCGCGGCCGAAGTGACCATAGGCGGCCGTGCGGGCGAAGATCGGCTTGTTGAGATCCAGATGCTGGCGGATACCGCGCGGCTTAAGGTTCATGATTTGGGGCAGCAGCTTTTCCAGCTTGGCTTCGTCCACCTGCCCGGTGCCGTGCAGGTCGACATAGACGCTCAGCGGCTCGGCGACGCCGATGGCGTAAGAGAGCTGGATGGTGCAGCGGTCGGCAACGCCCGACGCCACCACATTCTTGGCAAGATAGCGCGCGGCATAGGCGGCGGAACGATCCACTTTGGTGGAATCCTTACCCGAGAAGGCGCCGCCGCCATGAGGCGCCGCGCCGCCGTAAGTGTCCACGATGATCTTGCGGCCGGTCAGGCCGCAATCGCCATCGGGACCGCCGATCACAAAGGCGCCGGTGGGATTGATGTGCCACACGGTCTTGTCGGTGATCCAGGCGGCGGGGAGCACCTGGCGAATATATGGCTCCACGATCTTGCGGATATCGTCGCTGGTCTGGCTTTCATGCGCATGCTGGGTGGAGAGCACGATCTGCGTGGCTTCCACCGGCTTGCCACCCGCATAACGCAGTGTGACTTGCGACTTGGCATCCGGCAGCAGGGTCGGTTCCTTGCCGGCCTTGCGCACCTTGGCCAACAATTCGAGAATTTTGTGGCTGTAGAACAGCGGCGCCGGCATCAGCGCCGGCGTCTCGCGGCAGGCATAGCCGAACATGATGCCTTGGTCGCCCGCACCTTCATCCTTGTTGCCGCTGGCGTCCACGCCCTGGGCGATATGCGCCGACTGGGCATGCAACAGCACTTCCACATTGGCGTTGCGCCAGTGAAAACCATCCTGCTCGTAACCGATATCCTTGATCGCCTTGCGCGCGACCTCTTCGATATCGCCGGCTTGGACTTTCTTGGGACCGCGGGTTTCGCCCGCGATGACCACCCGGTTGGTGGTGCAGAGCGTTTCGCAAGCAGCGCGGATGTCCCAGGGACTCATGCCTTCCTTGGGACCTTCGCGGAAGAACAGATCCACCACTTCATCCGAAATGCGGTCGCACACCTTGTCGGGATGGCCTTCGGATACGCTTTCGGAAGTGAACAGATAATCGGATCGCGCCATGGGGACCTTTGACCTTTTGAAATCGGCGCGGCCTGGTTGGACCGACGCTCCGGGGCGCCTCTCTTTACAGGGTTGGGCGGTGGGGTCAACAGGATATGTCAATTATGACATATGCTTTGCGGTGGAATGGGATTCACGCTCGGGGAACCCCCTGCTATACAGCCCCGAAACCAAGGACCCGCCATGCGCACTGCGACCGTAGAACGCAAGACCCGCGAGACCGAAATCTCCGTCTCCTTGGACCTGGACGGAACGGGCGATTGCGACATCGACACCGGGATCGGTTTTCTGGACCACATGTTGGAGAGCTTTTCCCGCCACTCCATGATCGACCTGAGGGTGCGCGCCAGCGGCGACCTGCATGTCGATTACCACCACACCACCGAGGATACCGCCATTGTCATCGGCCAGGCGGTGAAAAAGGCGCTGGGCGATTTTTCCGGCATCACCCGTTTCGGCTCGGCCCTGATCCCCATGGACGAGGCCCTGACCCGGGTGGCGATCGACATTTCCAACCGCCCTTACCTGATCTGGAAGGTCGCGATCCCCAAGCCCAAACTGGGAGAGATGGATACCGAACTGTTCAAGGAATGGTTCCAAGCCTTCGCCCAGCATGCGGGCGTGTGCCTGCACATCGAAAATCTTTATGCCGACAACAGCCATCATATCGTCGAGACCTGCTTCAAGGGGCTGGCCAGAGCATTGCGGGAGGCCGTGGCACCAGACGAGCGGCTGGATGGGGCATCGCCTTCCAGCAAGGGCAGCCTGTAAACCCCTCTTCACCATGGCCGGGCTTGACCCGGCCATCCAAGGCCACAAACTGATAGTTCGAGCTTGTAATTCTGGATGGGCGGCTCGTGAAGTTTACCCTCCGACCGCGCTTCGCGCGGTTCGGGGGGCCGCCCATGGTGAGTAGGAATATGATTTCGTCCTCCACCGCTGCGGACGTCGCGCGCGGGGTGAGCCGCCTTCTGATGGAAGAGGGTTACTCGCCCATCCTGGAATTCACCCTGCCGAACGGCCGGCGACTGGATGTGGCGGCGATCGGTCCCGGCGGCGAGATGCTGGGCGTTGAGATCAAGGTGGCGCTGACCGATCTCAAGGGCGACAGCAAATGGCCGGAATATCTGGACTATTGCGATCTGTTCTATTTCGCCATTCCGCCCGATTTTCCCGACGAGCATGTGCCCCAAGAAACCGGGCTGATTGTGGCCGACCGCTATGGCGGCTCCATCCTCAAGGAAGCGCAGGTGCAGTCGCTGCATGCCAGCCGCCGCAAGGCCGTGACCGTCAGCTTTGCGCGCTGTGCCGCCGAACGGTTGTCACGGACTCTTGAGAATATTGCGGTAGCACAAACTCCGAACCTGGTGCTGCCCGATGCCGATTAGCAAGGCGTTCTCGAGCGAGTTTCGGCCGGCGAAAGGTCCACCGGACCTTTCGCTTATCGGCCTCAATCCGCCGAGCGACGCGAAGCATCTACCAGCCCCCTTCCCCCTCGTGGCGAAGCCACAAGAGGGGGAAGGTGTCGCAACGAGGTGTTTGTGACTTCGCAAACCCGAGTTGCGACGGATGGGGGTAAACAAAGGAAAGTGGAAGAGCGCTCATGATAACGAGAAAAGAAGGCTGGAAGATCGCGCTTTCGCTTCCCGGCACGGAAGAAGTGTTGTGGTTCAACAAACCCGCCGTTTTCCTGCACGGCCAGTTCCTTACCAAGGTGCATGACAAGGAAGAGGCCATGACCTTCCGCGTCTCCTCCATGGAGATGCGCGACATGATGCTGGACGCCGAACCCCAGCTTTTCTACATCACCGATCATTACCGCAATTTTCCTTTTGTCCTGGCGCGGTTGAGCGCGCTGACGCCCAAGCTGCTGAAAGAGTTGATCGCGGGCCGCGCCGCTCAGTTGGCGGAGACGGCGGAAAAAGCCGCGAAACGCCGCAAGAAGCCGCTGAGAAAAGTGGGCGCGAAGAAGAAGATCGCGCCAAAGAAGGCGAAGAAGATAAGGCGATAAATCCGATTGTCTTCCTCTCCCCTTGTGGGAGAGGACAGGTATGAGCAACCTAGAGACAGATCGGGAGCTAACGCGGGCTTCTCTTGGCCAGAATCCGCTGCAACGTGCGGCGGTGCATGTTCAACCGCCGTGCGGTCTCCGACACATTGTGCCCGCACAATTCATACACGCGTTGGATATGTTCCCAGCGCACGCGATCGGCCGACATGGGATTTTCCGGCGGCTTGGGCTTGGAGCCGGGCGTTGCCATCAGCGCTGCCAAGATATCGTCGGCATCAGCCGGCTTGGGCAGATAGTCGATGGCGCCGTACTTCACCGCGGCCACGGCGGTGGCGATATTGCCGAAGCCGGTCAACACCACCACCCGGCTTTCGGGTCGCGTGGTGTGCAGGGTTTCCACCACATCCAAGCCATTGCCGTCATCCAGCTTCAGATCCACCACGGCATAGGCGGGTGGCGCCTCCTTGGCGTGGGCCTTGCCCTCGGCCACCGACTCAGCCTGAGTGACGGTGAAGCCGCGCGCCTCCATGGCACGCGCCAGGCGCTCACGCAGGGGCCGGTCGTCCTCGACCAGCAGAAGTGTCTTGTCTTCGGGGGTCATTCTGAGGGGGCGCTTTAGTACCCTTTTTACAGCCCGTCAAACTTTTCGACCACAGCGCTACCCCGGCTCGGATTGGGCGGGGGGGTGGGGACCGTCGATGACGCCACGGGGCCAGCGGATGGAAACCTGCGCCCCGCCGTCCGACGGATTTTCGGCATTAACGACCCCGCCGGTCCGTTCCAACAGGATCTTGGCGATAAAAAAGCCAAGTCCCATGCCCTCATCCTCATCCAGGCGGCCTTGCGGGCCGATATCGGTTTCTTCCAGAGCATGATGGCCAGGACGCGAGGTGATATAGGGCTCGCCCAGCGCCTCGAAGATTTCTGGCGCAAAGCCCGGCCCGTCATCGGCTACGGAAATGGTGAGGAACTGCTCGTCCCAGCCGGCATTCACCCGCACAAGCGATTGGGCGAAGTCGGCGGCATTTTCGATGATATTGCCCAATCCATGCAAAAGTTCGGGGGCGCGCCAGACCTGGGGCACGGTGCGGTCTTTTTCCGGCGGCGGGGTGAGGGTGACGCGGATTTCCAGGTCCTCGCCGCGATGGGTGTCAGCGATGTCGTCCAGGAACGCGCCCAAAGGCAGCCGGACGGTTGCGCCAAGCAATGCCTCTTCCGGATTGGCCAGCCGCGCGATGATGGCGCGGCAGCGCTCGGCCTGTTCGCGCAGCAGGCGAGCGTCCTCCACTTCCGCGGAATTCTTCGGCAGCGAATGTTCCAGCTCGCGCGCCACCACTGCGATAGTGCCCAAGGGCGTGCCCAGCTCATGCGCCGCGGCGGTGGCCAGCGCGCCCAAGGACGCCAGGCGATGTTCGCGTGACAAGGCAAGCTGGGTGGCCGCCAGACCCGCCGACATGCGGGCGGACTCCGATGCAATGCGCCAGGCATAGACCGAGGTAAAGCCGATGCCGATCACCAACGCCGTCCAGATGCCCGCCTGATACAGCTCCGGCAAGAGCAGCTCCTGGCCCGACGGCCAGGGCAGGGGGCGATGCTTGATGGCGATCAGCGAAACCGAGGCGAAGGCGATGCCCGCCAGGATCAGCACATTCCCGAGATTGAGGGTGGAGGCGGCGATCACCACCGGCGCCACGAACATCAAGGCAAAGGGATTGGCGATGCCGCCGGTCAGATAGAGCAGCGCCGCCAACTGCAGCACGTCGAAGGCGAGGTAGAAGGTGGCTTCGCGGTTGGTGAGGCGGTGCGACGCGGGATAGCGCAGCGCCAGCACCACGTTCAGGCCCGCGCTGACGGCGATGCCAATGGCGCAATACAGAATCGGAAGCGAATATCCCAGCGCAAAATAGACCAGGAACAGGGCCGCCGACTGGCCTGCCACTGCCATCCAGCGCAGATTGGAAAGCGTGCGCAACCGCACCCGTCCGCCCGCGCCGGCGCCCGGCGCAAATCCCCTCACCATGTTCTTGCGCGCCAATGTCTCTTCCCTGAAAGGCGAGAAGTGATTAGAGCATCATTTCCATGCTGCGCAACCGCCAGGCCCTGATCCCCTATCTGCTGCTGGTCGCGGCCTTGGCCGGCGGCATATTGTGGCGCGAAAGCGAAAATGTGCCGGGCCTGGGCCGCGTCGTGACCACCGGCCAGGCCGATGTGGGCGGGCCGTTCCAATTGACGGACCAGCATGGCAAGCGCGTCAGCGACAAGGATTTTCGCGGCCGCTACATGCTGATCTATTTCGGCTACAGCTTTTGTCCCGATGTCTGCCCCACAACCTTGGCCGTGATGGCGCAGGCGCTGGAAAAGCTGGGTGACCGTTCGCGCCGGGTTACGCCCATATTCATCACCATCGATCCGGAGCGCGACACGCCCAAGGTGCTGGACGATTATATGAAAGCCTTCGGGCCCAATTTCGTCGGCCTCACCGGCAGCGCGGCCGGGATCAAGGATGCCGAGAAGAAATACCGCGTCTATGCCGCCAAGAAGCCGCTGGAGGGCGGCAATTACGGCATGGATCATTCTTCCGTGATCTATCTGATGGGACCGGAGGGCAAAATGGTGAGCTTCTATGATGAGGCGGTTTCGCCGGATGATTTGGCGAAGGATCTGAAGCAGAAGATTTAGCTCTCAATTGTCATCCCCGGCCGAGCATTGCGTCAGCAATGCGAGGGGAAGGGGACCCAGGTGCTTCGCCCAAGCCATTTTTTTGAAGGGACCAGCGCAGTTTCTTCAAACAGCTGAATTATGGCGACGACCTGGGTCCCCTTCCCTCGTGCTCGCTGTCGCTCGCACTCGCCGGGGATGACAGTTTTGGTATTTACAGAGCAGTCGGCAGCGGCAAACCGTTCTGTGCGCAGGCGGCAATCAATGTGTTGTGCATCAAACAGACAATCGTCATCGCGCCGACGCCGCCCGGTACCGGGGTAATGGCGCCGGCGACTTGCTTGGCGGCTTCATAATCCACATCGCCGACCAGCTTGGACTTGCCGTCGCCCGCATCGACGCGGTTGATGCCCACATCGATCACGACAGCGCCGGGCTTGATCCAATCCGCCTTGACGAATTCCGGCTTGCCGATGGCGGCCACCAAGATATCGGCGCGGCGCGCCAAAGCCGGCAAATCCCTGGAGCGCGAATGCGCCATGGTGACGGTGGCATTGGCGGCCAACAGCAATTGCGCCGCAGGCTTGCCGAACAACAGCGAGCGGCCGATGACCAGGGCCTCTTTTCCGGTGATGTCGCCGACATATTCCTTCAGCAGCAGCATCACGCCCGAAGGCGTGCAGCTCACCAGACGGGCGCGGCCCGACAAGAGCAGCCCTGCATTCTTCGGCGTCAGAGCATCGACATCCTTGGCCGGGTCCAGCGCATCCAGCACCGCGTTCTCGTCCAGACGCTTGGGAAGCGGCAGCTGAACCAAGATGCCATGCACCGCCGGATCGGCGGACAGAGCCTTCACCCGCGCCAGCAACTCATCCTGGGAAACCATTTCCGGCAATTCGACATGCACAGACTTGAAGCCGATGGCTTCCGCCGTCTTGCGCTTGTTGCGGACATAGACTTCCGAGCCCGGGTCCTTGCCCACCAGCACCGTGGCAAGCCCCGGCTGCAAGCCATGCTTGGATTTCAACTCTTGCGTATAGGCGGCGATTTTTTCGCGCAGCTTCGCGGCGCTGGCCTTGCCGTCAATGACCGTGGCCGCCATCGCGTCAGAAGCCGTAAGCAAGAAACGGCGGCCAATAAATTGCGTACTGCAGTCCCAGAATTATGAAAAATACGACCAATGGTGACAGATCTAGTCCGCCCATGGGCGGGATCACGCGACGGATTTGACGAAAGATTGGCTCAGTCAGGGCGAACAGCATGCGCAGCAGAGTGCGGACGATATTGTTGTGCGGATTGACGACATTGAAAGCTGTCAACCAGCTTGCGATCACCGCTGCAAGCACGATCCATTTGTAAAGCTCGAGAACTTGATAAAGGACAAAAGCGATGGGGTTCAGCATGGCTCACCTTGTAGCGGCAGGAACTTTGCCCGAAAAGCCGGAATGACGAGAAAGCAGCTGGCTTGCCAGCCGAAGCTGCGCGGATTGGTTCGGCCCTCCTTCGCCCCAACGGGCTTCGGAGGGCAGCCTCCGCTGCTGCGCAGCGTAGGCTGGTGGAGCTGAGCGGAATCGAACCGCTGGCCTCCTCATTGCGAACGAGGCGCTCTCCCAACTGAGCTACAGCCCCGAACCGGTCCCTCCCAGTAACCCCGGGAGAGGCGGGGTTTGTAGGGATCAGGGCTTTCTTCTGTCAAGCGGCCCTGATTTTCGGGCTTTTCTGGCGCTGTTCCCCCCGGTACAACCCCCTTATGCTGAACCCCAT
>DATHLY010000277.1:0-5736 GCA_035487655.1 Rhizomicrobium sp.
ATGGTGGTGCTGGCCGCCCTGCCGTTCGTTTTTGTCTACTGAACGCGGGAGAAGGATGTGCATATCGACTTCACGATCCTGACACCGGTGGCGGCGCTCGTCGGTGGAAGCGCGTCTTTAATGGCGGCTATCTACACCCAACGCACCCAGCATCGTCTTCATCGTGTCACTGCCGAAATCACGCGGCGCGAAACTGTCTATGCCGATTTCGTGATGAGCGCATCCCATTTGCTTCTGAACGCCCATATCCTCGATGATATTGCGCTCAATGGCGACGAGCAGCGGTTGATCGGCCTCCTTAACCGCATGAGGCTTTTCGCGCCTCAGAAAGTATTGGTCTGCGCCGAAGCGGTGCTCAAGACCATACTGAATACCTATCTGAAACCAAAGGTCGAACTCAGGCAGCTCGCCGTTGAAGCTCTGGCCGAGGGACCCCGGCTCGATCCTCTTCTGCCGTTCAGTTTGGTGTGCAGAGATGACCTGGACCAGGTCCGCAAGTCCACGGCGTGAGCAGAGGGCAGAATCTGCGAATGCATCGAATCGGCCGGCGCGAGCGTCCGCTTTGGGTCAGAAGCGGTCATATCCGCTTTGCACCGATATGCGGCAGCCCCCCAAGCAACCGGCCTGACCGCCTGAAGCCGCCTGCAAAGGCACCAGCAACAAGGCGCCAGGTCCAGTGGACCTGCGAAAGCGACGAACGGTCCCTAGCGACAGCGTAGGGGACGCGGCGCGATTGGCGACGCGACGGATGAGGCATAAAATTAAGCTGCGTCGGCAACGACTTTGTTACGGCCAGAGCCGCGAAAACCGTCACTTGGCGAGCGTTATCAATTCTTTGAGTCCGTCCTTGAAACAAACGCTGGGCGACCAGCCCAGCCGTGCCCGGATTTTGGAGATATCGGCGAGAGTGGCCGCGGCATCGCCTTTGCGTGCTTCTGTGTGAATTTGGTTGGGCGAAATCATGTCCGCCAGTTCCTTGACCGACAGGCTTTCGCCGCTGCCCACATTGAACACTTCGCCACGCACGCCATCTTCATGGGCGCGCTCGAAGGCGAGAATATTGGCCGCCACCACATCGCGCACATGGACAAAGTCGCGCCGCTGCCTTCCGTCGCCATGGATTTCCAACACTTTGTTTTCGGCATGGCGGTTGAGGAAGATGCCCAACACCAAGGCATAGGCCCCGATTTCGGGCTGACGCGGACCGTAGACATTGAAGTAGCGCAGCACCACGCTGGGCAGATCGAAGTTTTTGTCGAACAAGAGGCAATAGTCTTCGCCCACCAGCTTGGTCAGGCCATAGATGTTCAGCAGGTCCGGCGGATCGCTTTCCCGGTGCGGCACGGCGCGGTTGCCGTAGCAGGTCGAAGAGCCGCTATAGATAAAGCGCCGCACGCCGGCGTCCCGCGCCGCCAGCAGCATATTCTGGGTGCCGATGATGTTGGACTGGGTGCAGAGGTCGATCTGTTCCTGTGACGGACCGGAACGCGACATGGCGGCGCAATGGAAAATTCCTTCCATTCCCTGCGCCGCGCGCTGGCAGGTGGCGAGGTCGCGAATATCGCCGCAGATGAAGTCCACGCCCACCGGCACAGAGTCACGCCGGCCATAGACCAGGCTATCCAGTGCGCGCACATGATGGCCCCGCGCCAGCAAAGATTCGCAAAGATGGCTGCCGATGAATCCGGCGCCGCCAGTAACCAACACATGTGTCATGGGCCGTCCTTATACCGCTCCCGGAAAAAGGAAAGGTCCTCTTGGGTGTTGATGCCGCGGGCTTCGGTCGGGTCGGCGACCTCGAGCGGCGTGACCGTCCAGCCCCGCGCAGAGAGAAAGGGCAGGAAGGGCAGGAAGTTGATCTCGCCCGTCCGGTCGCCACGAGCGCTTTTCGATAAATAATCATTCCACGCTGCCGCCAGGCCCTGGGTGGCGAGCAGGAATGTCCCCACATCCGAAAAGCCATTTGGCGTGGTTTGGTCGCCTTCCCGGCTTTGCAGAACTTTGGTCAGCCTTTTGCCGTCGAAGACATATTCGACATAGGGAGCGGCCATGCGGGTGACGGGCAGCACCGCCTGGTGTTCCCGCGAGATCAAGGCGGTCAGGGCCCGGCGCAGGGTGTCTTCCGAGACGAACACTTGGTCGCCCCACACGATCAGGATGGCGTCGAAACTCTTCCAGGACGGGCGCGCGCCGAAAATCGCATCCCCCATGCCGATAGGCTCAGGCTGGATGCTTTGGGAGACATGTGGCGGCAAGGCTGGGAATTCCCGCGCGCCTTCCGGCGACAGCACCAGATGAATGTGTTCCACCAAGGGCGCCAGCTTGGCATGCAGCACCGACCAAATCGTCTCGCGCGCGTTCAGAGGGGCGAGGATCTTGGACATGGCAAGACCAAGCCGGCTGCCGCGGCCCGCGGCCGGTATGACGGCACAGACCCGCATCACAACAACGCAGCGAGATTGCGCAAGCCGCGCCTCATCCGCCAGTTCGGATCGGTGAAACCCGAAAAGGTGCGATACAGGACGGGCAGTTCCGCCACTTCGATACCCTTTCGGATCAGTTGGCGCACCAGGGCCAGCGGCGCGTCACCGGCGATCTCCGGCAAGTCCGCCAACGCCTCGCGGCGAAACACCCGCAAGCCCGTCAAGGGATCGGAAAAGATCACGCCGGTCCGCAGATAGAAAAGCATGCTGAGGAGGAAGGCCGCCATCTTGCCCAGCCCATAAAGCAGCCGGTTCTCGCCATAGGCGGCGCGGACCGAGGTGATGAATTGCCGCCGGCTTTGGGTGCGGGAGCCGAAGACCCCGCCCAGCGACTGCTGCTGCTCCAGCAGGCGCAGAATCGCCTGCACATCGGCAAAGCGATAGGCGCCGTCGCCGGTCATCAGCACCAGATAGTCGGATGTCCCGCTTCTGAGCCAGGTGCGGAAATAGGCGGTATCCGGGAAAAGCCCCGGCAGATTGCAAACACCCACAGGCGTATCCTGCTCCGCAACGCGGTTCAAGGTGAGATGAGCGCTCACCGCCCCCCAATCGGTTTCCAGGAATTCCTCAACCAGTTCTTCGCTGGCGACGGAACGGCCCAGAATGTCGGCAAAGATCTCGACGCTGGCGGTCTTGCGCTTTGCCAACAGGCCCAGCACGCATTCCGCCACCGCGCTGCCATTGTGGACATGGGGCCGCACGGAGGTGGAAAGGGATCTGTGCAAGATCCGCGCGCCGCGCCAGATGTCGCCGGTCAAGGCGCCCGGCGCCAAGACCGTGTCCTCCTGCAACAGAATATGGGTGAGCGGTGCGCCATGGGCCATGGCTCGTTCGGCAATATCGCTGGCGGTCAGGCCTTGGATGTCGTGATCGCTCTCCAGATTCATCACCAGCGCTTTGACGGGAGCCGGGCTCGCCGCCAGCGCCGCGCGGGCGATGCGATAGCTTGGAAACAGCGAGGAATGTTGGGTGCCGGGGCCGTAGAGAATGATGTCGGCGCCGGCCAATGCTTCGGCCGCGGCTTTGGACAATCCGGGCACGCTATCGCGCGCCGCCAGGAAGCTCTCCTTGGCTGCGGTATCCGAATTGGCAAGTTGAGCCATGTCTTCGGACGTCAGGGACTGTTCCAACAAATAGAGCGCCGTGATGGGGCTTGCCGATTGCGGCCCCACGATCGCGGCCTCGCTGGCAAGCAGGGTGCCATCCTGCTTCAGCCCGACCAGGACGCGATTCTGCTGTTCCCCGACATTGAGCAGCCGCGCCCTTGAGCCGACCAGCTCCGCGACCGCTGCGGCGGCGGCATTGAAGTCGTTATTCTTCTCCAGATAGGCGCCGGCGAAAACCAGATTGCCCAGTGAGCAGTCGCGATAATCAAAGTCGCGCCCCGCCGCATGGGTGAAGAAGCGGGCAAGCAAGGCGCGCATCCGGTTCGAGGATTCGCCGGCCAATTGCGCGAACCAGAATTTCAACGGTTCTGCAAGCCGGTGTTGGTCGCCGGTTTCGGCGAAGCGTTGAAGATTTCCGGTCTCGCCCGGCAGGCGATACTCCATCAGGCTTTTCAGCGCGTATTGCGACTGGGAGTAATTGCCGAACAGATAGGAAAGGTTCTTGCGGAAGTCCGACGGTCCCAGCATGCCGGGAATGAAGTTGCGCAGACTTCCCGTGGACAGGCCGTCGTCATAGGCATTGACCAGAAGAGTCAATTCCACGTCGCTGCGGCGCAGCAGGGCGCGGATGATGGTGGCGCTGCCCCTGCCACCACAGAACAAGGCGATGCGCACTGCTGTGCTCATGAGCCGGGTCGAGAAAGAACGCCCAGCCGAAGCAAAAGTTGGCGCAAGGCGATGTAGCAGACGAACAGGAAACGATGCAGCGCTCCCCGCAGGAGCTTCATATGACTGGCTCCGGCGGCGCGGGGACGGTGTTGGATCGTCACCTCCACCGGCACGATGCCGCGCTCCAGCAGCCGCGAAGTCACTTCGGTGGAATAGTTCATGCCCCTGGCTTCCAGTCCCAGGCCGCGCAATGTCGGCCCCCACACCAGCTTAAAGGCGGAATTGAAATCCCGCATCCGGCTGCCGTGCAGCAGATTGCACACCAGCCCGCTGGCCCAGCTGCCGAACTGGGCGAAGGCTGCGTCTTTTTTCCGGCGGATGCCAATGGCGGCCTTGGCCCCCGAACGGCGCAGCGCCTCCACCATGTCGGGCAGGTTTTCGATGGCGAACTGGCCGTCGCTGTCGGTGAGCAGCACCCAGTCGCCCTGGGTGGCCGCGATGGCCGCGTTCAACGCCGCCGCCGCCCCCTGGTTCTTGGCAAAGTGCAACACACGCAATTGCGGCCAGGATTGGCTCAGCCGATCCAGGATATCGCCCGTGCCGTCCGTGCTGCCGTCATCGCAGATCACGATCTCGAAGGAGTCCAGCGGCTGCGCCGAAAGAAAGTCGTGCCAGTTCGTGAGCACCGCCTCGATACCGGCCGCTTCATTGTAGGCGGGCGCGGCCACCGACAGGCGAAGTGGTCCGGATATGCTCATGCCATGTCCAGCATGGTGACATAGGCCGCCTCCAGGTTGCGGGTGAAGCGAGCAGTATCGAAAAGCGGTAACTTGTACCGAAAATCTCTCAATTTGTCGCGAACTATCGCAATTTTTGTGGGGGTCCGCGCCAGCGCAAGCGCTATCGATTCATAGTCCTCAAAGTCTCGCGCAATGAGTTCGGGCAGGTCCGCGGCCTTCAGGATGCTGGCCGCGACGCGGGCGGGAAAGGATTTTCCGGGCAGGGTGATCACCGGCAGTCCGACCCACAGGGCGTCGCTGGCAGTGGTGTGCGCATTGTAGGGCAACGTATCCAAAAACAGATCTGCCAGTTGCTGGCGCGCCAGATGTTTGTCGGGCGCGGTGCGCCCGGCAAAGATCAAACGATCCTGCGCGACGCCGTGCGTTGCCGCCTCCCTGCACAGATTGCCCCGGATGCTGGCATTGCCTTCCAGCAGCCACAGCACACTGCCATCCACTTCTTTAAGCAGCCGCATCCAAATGCTGAAGATAGGCGGTGTTATTTTCCAATTGTGATTGAAGCAGCAAAAGACAAAACCCTGCTCGGGAAGGCCTGCTTCCTCGCGGCTTGGAGCTTCCGCGATCGTGCGCTTTGTATCGGTCACCCACAGCGTGTCCGGCAGGGCGGCGATTTTTTCGCTGAAGAATTGATGTTGGTCTTTTGGCACAACCAAGTCATCGGCAATGATGTAATCGATG
>DATHLY010000278.1:0-4661 GCA_035487655.1 Rhizomicrobium sp.
GCGCGGCAGGTGGAATGCACCATCAACGGCATCGGCGAGCGCGCCGGCAATGCCGCGTTGGAAGAGATCGTGATGGCGCTGAAGGTGCGCAAGGACATCATGCCCTTCACCACCAACATCAACACCACCTTGCTCAACCGCGCCTCCAAATTGGTGTCGAACGTCACGGGCTTTCCGGTCCAGTACAACAAGGCGATCGTCGGCAAGAACGCCTTCGCCCATGAAAGCGGTATCCACCAGGATGGCATGCTCAAGCATGTCGAAACCTATGAGATCATGCGGCCCGAAGATGTGGGGGTGAACGCCACCTCCCTGATGCTGGGCAAACTGTCGGGCCGGCACGCCTTCCGCGACAAGCTGGAGAATATGGGCTACAGCCTGGAGGGCGACGCCTTCGAGGACGCCTTCCGCCGTTTCAAGGAACTGGCCGACAAGAAAAAGCACGTCTTTGACGAGGATATCGCCGCCCTGGTGGACGACGAGATCATCCGCGGCCATGACACGATTTCGATCAAGGCGCTGCGGGTGGAGGCCGGAACCGGCATCATCCCGGTGGCCTCCCTGACCTTGGATGCCGGGGGGGTGGTCAAGAGCGTCACCACCTCGGGCGATGGTCCGGTGGACGCCATTTTCATGGCCATCCGGGAGGCCTACCCCCATGCGGCCACCCTGCAGCTGTTCCAAATCAATGCCGTAACTGAGGGAACCGACGCCCAGGCCCAGGTCAGCGTCCGGCTGGAGGAGGATGGCCGCACCGTCACCGGCAAGGCCTCGGATACGGACACCATGGTGGCGGCGGCCTATGCCTATGTGAACGCGCTAAACAAGTTGCTTGTAAAACGCCAGAAACAGGAGCCAGAAGCGTTAACCATCGCCAGGTAAGCTTGGTGCAGGATTGAACCGCCGCCGGGAAGAGCGCCCCGGGGCCGGTTTTACGGGAAGGGCGCTATTTCGCCTGGTTTGCAGGTTAAGGGATACATTTCGCATGTTCAGCAGTCTTCTTGGCGCTCTCTCCAGCGACATGGCCATCGATTTGGGCACCGCGAACACGCTGGTCTATGTCAAAGGCCGGGGCATCGTGCTGAACGAGCCTAGCGTGGTCGCCACCATCACCACACGCGGCGGCAAGAAGGCTGTCCGTGCCGTCGGCAACGACGCCAAGATGATGCTGGGCCGCACGCCCGGCAACATCGAGGCCATCCGCCCGATGCGCGACGGCGTCATCGCCGACTTCGAAGTCGCGGAGGAGATGATCAAGCACTTCATCCGCAAGGTGCATAACCGCCGCTCCTTCGCCAATCCGATGATCATCGTCTGCGTACCCTCCGGTTCCACCGCGGTGGAGCGGCGCGCCATTCAGGAGTCGGCGCTGTCGGCCGGCGCCCGCCGCGTGTTCCTGATCGAGGAACCCATGGCGGCGGCGATCGGCGCCGGACTTCCGGTCAGCGAGCCCACCGGGTCCATGGTGGTGGACATTGGCGGCGGCACGACCGAAGTGGCGGTGCTGTCGCTGGGCGGCATCGTCTATTCGCGCAGCGTGCGCGTGGGCGGCGACAAGATGGATGAGGCGATCATCGCCTATATCCGCCGTCACCAGAACCTCTTGATCGGCGAGGCCTCCAGCGAGCGAATCAAGAAGGAAATCGGCTCCGCGGCCCTTCCCATGGACGGCAATGGCGTGACCCTGGAAATCAAGGGCCGCGACCTGCTCAACGGCGTGCCCAAGGAGATCACCATCACCCAGCGTCACATCGCCGAAGCCCTGGCGGAGCCGGTGGGCGCCATTGTGGAAGCGGTGAAAGTGGCACTGGAAGCCACGCCCCCGGAACTGGCCGCCGACATCGTGGACAAGGGCATTGTGCTGACGGGCGGCGGTTCGCTGCTCGCCAATCTGGACCAGGTGCTCAGGGATGAGACCGGATTGCCGGTCTCCATCGCCGACGATCCCTTGTCCTGCGTCGCGCTGGGAACCGGAAGGGTGCTGGAAAACACCAAAGGCATGCGCCACGTCCTGTCCACCGCTTTTTAAGACGCGCGGTTAGGGCCGCGTTGTGCAATGGCAAATGCCTGGAAAATCGCCCGCAAGAGCAATGTTCAGCTGCCGCTGATCCTTGTGGTCGCCCTTGCGGTCGTGGTGGTGCTGCTGGGCAAGGCGCAGGGCTCGCTGTTCGACCGTATGCGGGCGCACGCCACCGACGCGATGGCGCCCGTGCTTGAGAAGCTTCGCGCGCCCGTGGCGGGTTTCGATCGGTTTGCCGGTTCGATCACCGAAATCTTCTCGGTCTATGAGCAAAACCTGAAGCTCAAGGAAGAGAATGCCCGTCTGCGTCAATGGCGCAATGTCGCGATCGTGCTGCAAGGGCGGGTGGGGCGTTACCAGGCGCTGCTCCATGCGGTGCCCGATCCCAAATTGGATGCCGTGCTTGCCAGGGTAATCGGTCGCGCCAACCGACCCTTCCTGCAGACCATGATCTTGGACGCCGGCCGCCGGGATCATGCCCTGCCGGGCCAGGCGGTGATGGATGCGCGCGGCATGATCGGGCGGATCTACTTGGCTGGGCAGCGTACCAGTTGGGTCATCCTGTTGACGGATTTGAATAGCCGCATTCCGGTCGCCATCGCGCCTGGCAATGTCCAGGCCATGATGACCGGCGACAACAGCGCCACGCCCCGGCTGGAGATGGTATCTCATACCGTGACCCTGCATGCGGGCGATCAGGTGACCAGTTCCGGCGATGGCGGGCTTCTGCCGCCGGGGCTGCCGATCGGCACCGTTGTGAGTGATGGCGCCGGCGGATGGCGGGTGGCGCTGCTTGCCGATGCCAGCGCCAGCCAGGATGTGGAGGTCCTGAATTTCTCCAAGCCGCCGGAGACACCGCCATCCAGCGCGCAATTGCCGGCAGAGGCCGCTGGACTGAAACCACAAGCGCCGCCCCCGACCGCACAGGCCGCTGCGCCTTCAACTGTACAGGTTAAGCCCAAGCCCATTGCGCCGCCTTCCGCCCAAGCCGCGCCCGTGGAGTCCGCTGCCGCTGCCGCCGAAGATGTGGACCGTTGACATGGTCAGGCTGGAGCGCGCCCAAGCCCCTCGATTTCGCTATCTGGTTGGACTCATCCCCACGGTCACCGGGCTTGCGGGGGTGTTGATCGCCAACTTTCCGGTATCGATCCTGGGTGGGCTGGTGCCCGCGCCGCTGTTCGGCCTGGTGCCGGTCTATTTCTGGTGCCTGGTGCGCCCCGACTTGATGACACCGGCCGTCGCCTTCAGCATCGGCTTTGCAGAAGACATACTCTCGGGCGGTCCGCCCGGAATCTGGACGCTGGCTTTCGTGTTAACCTACGCGCTGGTGGCGCGCCAGCGCGACAGTTTTGCCGGCCTTTCGGGCATGGCGGCGGTCTTGGGCTTCGCAGGGGCCGCAACCTTTGCCTGCGCGATCGCCTATTTCACCGTGGCGGGGCTGAACCTGCTTTCAGGCCTGCATCTGCCGCCGTTGGTGCCGGTCGTCAGTGAGCTGATGATGACGGTCGCCTTTTATGTGCCCGCAACCTTGGTGGTGGGCTGGCTGCATCATAGACTGATCGGCGCGTCGCGGAGCGATGTCTGATGCCGCTGTTCGATAAAAAAGACAAAAGCCGCTACGCCACCTTCACCCGCCGCTCGGTGGGGATGGGCGGCGCCATGGCGGCTGTGTTCGCGGTGCTGGGGGGCAGGCTCTACCAGCTGCAGATCCGCGACGGCGACCAATATCTGGTCGAGGCCGAAGACAACCGCGTCTCCGAACGCCTGATCGCCCCGCCACGCGGACGCATCATGGACCGTTTCGGCGTCGAGCTGGCCAATAGCCGGCGCAACTATCGGGTGCTTCTGGTCAGCGAACAGGCGAGCGAAGGCGTGGAAGCAGCGCTGGAAACGATCGGCAAGGTGGTTCTGCTCTCCGACCAGCAGAAAAAAAAGATCCTGCACGATATCGCCGTCAACAAGAAGTTCGTGCCTGTGCCCGTGGCCGAGAATCTGACTTGGGAAGAGTTCTCCCGCGTCAACTTGCATCTGCCTTACCTGCCCGGCATCCAGTGCGATGTGGGCGAGAGCCGCGACTATCCTTTCGGCAAGGAACTGGTGCACATACTGGGCTATGTCGCCGCCGTGTCGCCAAAGGAACAGGAGCATGACGACGATCCATTGATGAGCATGCCCGGCATGCGCGTTGGAAAGAACGGGATCGAAAGACAGTTCGACAAGGAAATTCGCGGCAAGGCAGGGGCCTCGCGGGTCGAGGTCAATGCCTATGGTCGCATCATCCGCGAACTGGGCAAGGATGCGGGCGGGCCCGGCGAGGACGTCTTCCTCACCATCGACCGCCAGGTGCAGGCCCTGGCAGACCAGAAGCTGGAAGGCCAGAGCGCCGCTCTGATCGTGATGGATGTGAACAATGGCGACGTCATTGCCATGTCCTCGACCCCCGGTTTCGATCCCAACCTCTTCAATATCGGCCTCACCGGACAGCAGTGGCAGGATCTCACGACCGACGATCACAAGCCGCTGCTCAACAAATTCATGGGCGGCATCTATCCGCCGGGTTCCACTTTCAAGACGGCGGTGGCGCTGGCGGCGATCGACGCCGGCATCGCCACGCCCGAATATCATGTCAGTTGCAACGGCG
>DATHLY010000279.1:0-4166 GCA_035487655.1 Rhizomicrobium sp.
GCAGCAGGAATTCCTGCAGGTCGATACCACCAATATCCTCTTCATCTGTGGCGGCGCCTTTGCCGGCTTGGATAAGATCATCGCCCAGCGCACCCAGGGCTCCTCGATGGGCTTCGGCTCCAATCCCAAGGGCCCGGACGAACGCGGCACCGGCGATCTGCTGCGCGAAGTCGAGCCGGAAGACATGCTGAAGTTCGGCCTGATTCCGGAATTCATTGGCCGTCTGCCCGTGCTGGCGACCTTGGGCGATCTGTCGGAAGCAGCCCTGATCGAGATTCTGACCCGCCCCAAGAACGCGCTGGCCAAACAGTATATGCGCATGTTCGAGATGGAAGGCGTCAAGCTGCGCTTCCAGGAAGAGGCGCTGCACGCGATCTCGCGCCGGGCGATCACGCGCAAGACCGGCGCGCGCGGATTGCGCTCCATTCTTGAGGGCATCTTGCTGGAGACCATGTTTGAACTGCCGACGCTTGCGGGCGTGCAGGAAGTGGTCATCACCGCCGATGTGGTGGATGGCAAGGCGCGGCCGCTTTATACCTATTCGGACAAGGCGGAAGTCCGCGAGAAGTCCGCTTCCTGACACGGTCTTTTGTCCGCCGGGCTCGTCGCTCGTCGCTCATGGGCTAATTGCCCACATCGCTCCTCGCTCCTGCCCGGAGGCCAAAATCTCTGCGTCAGGTGCTCTAATGGATGGTTCTTTTCCAGCGCTGGCTAGCGCGTTCGCGGGCCGACAGATTCTGGGGCGCTTCGCGTCCCATCAATGCCGCCGGCAATTCTTCGTAAAAGCGCCGCGCCACGGCGCCTACCCGGCGGGCCCGCATGTCCTCGGCTTCCTCGCGGGTGGCGAAGGCTTGGGCTTCGAACAGAAAGTGGGTGATCTCACCCACTTTCACCTCCTGGATCTCTTCGACCTGCTCGTCCGCCACTTCCAGGGCATGGCGGATATGAGCGTTGGCGTCGGCCTTGTCGCGGGCCTCACGTTCGATGCGTGCCACATTGGTGGCATCGAATCGCTTGAGCGCCGGCAAGCCGTAACGATAGAAAAGGATGCAAACCAGCACAAAGCCGCAGGCCCAAAAAACGTCCGTCATAGCACCAGTCCGTGAACGCCGTGTCCGCGCTTGAGATAATCCTCGCTCTGCATTTCGGCAAGGCGCGAGGCGGTGCGGCGGAAAGCATCCGCGCCATCGCCTTCCGGATAAAGCGCGTCCGGGGGCGCGGCTGCCGAGCAGATCAGCTTCACACCTTCATCATACAGCGTGTCGATCAAAAGGACGAAACGCCGCGCCTCGTTGCGCATCTCGGGCGAGAGCATGGGAATATGATCCAGCAGCAGCGTGTGGAATTCCTCCGCGATGGCCAAATAGTCCGCCGCCGCCAGCGGTTTGGCGCATAGGGCGTCGAAGCTGAAACGCGCCACGCCACGGGCGGCCTCAGGCACCACAAGCCGCCGGCCCAGCACGGTCAGGCTCATGGGCTTGCCATGCCCGCAATCGGTCAGCCGCCGCCAGGCTTGACCCATGGCGGCGTCGGCATCAGGACCCAGCGGCGTGAGATAGACATTCAGCCCGGCAATACGTTGCAGCCGATGGTCGGTTGGGCCGTTTAGTTCCACCACCTCCAACCGTTCCTTGATCTCCCCGATGAAGGGCAGGAAAAGCTGGCGGTTCAAGCCCCCTTCATACAACCGGTCCGGCGGCGTATTGCTGGTGGCGACGATGGTGACGCCTTCTTGAAACAGCCGGTCGAACAGACGTCCCAGGATCATGGCGTCGGCGACATCGGTGACTTGGAACTCGTCGAAGCACAACAACCGCGCTTCCTCGGCCAAAGCATGGGCCACGACCGGGATGGGGTCGCCGCTGCCGGCGCGCTGGCGTTCCACATGAATGCGGGCATGCACATCCATCATGAAGCGGTTGAAATGGGCACGGCGTTTTTTCGCCAAACGCGCTTCGTCAAAGAGTAGATCCATCAGCAGGGTCTTTCCGCGGCCGACATCGCCCCAGATGTAGAGACCTTTCGGCGGCGGGGACGATTTGCGGAAGAACCAAAAGCCGCGCTTTCGTCTCAGAGCCCGTGCCAGCGCGTGCAGTTTGAGCATGGCATTGGCCTGGGCCGTGTCGGCGCGCAGTTCGCCCTTGGTGATGGCGGACCGATAGGCGGTCAGGAGCATCCGGCACGCCTTTCGATCGCCTCGGCCAGGGCCTCGTCATAAAGCCGCATGATTAAAGGCCTGCGCGCGCCAAAATGCGGGCGGCGATGTCGGCATCCAGCGCCTCCAGCATGCGCCGGTCCAGCGTGATCACGCTCTTGCCGGGCTGCGCGGCAAAGGCTTCCAGCACCCGCTTGGCATAGGCAATCTCCTCAGGGGTTGACGAAAAGGCCCGGTTGGCGGTTGCGATCTGGCTGGGATGGATGACGCTCTTGCCGTCGAAACCGAAATCGCGCGCCGTGGCGCAAGCGCGCTTGAATTCCTCCGTCGTATCCAGATCGTTGTGCACGCTGTCCAGCACCGTGATCCCGGCGGCCCGCGCCGCCAGCACACACAGGGACATGGCGGCATGAAGATTGGCGCGGTCGCCGCGAGGCCGCCCCTCCATGGCGTGCAGCATGTCGTTGCTGCCCAGAATCAGGCATGCGGCGCCGGCATCGGCGATGGCCAGCGCGTTGAACAGCGCACGCGGCGTCTCGATCATTGCCCAAAGCGGTGTGCCACGTGTCCCGGCCAGTGCCGCGGTGACCTCGCCCGGACCGGTGAGCTTGGGCAACAGGATGGCGCCGGCTCCCGACTCCCCGGCCGCCTTGAGGTCGGCGGCATGCCAGGGCGTGCCGGCGGGATTGATCCGGATCACCGTTTCGCGCGGGGCATAGTCGCGCACGACAGCCATCGCGCGTTCACGCGCCGTGTTCTTTTCTTCCGGCGCGACCGCGTCTTCGAGATCCAGGATGATGACGTCGGCGGCAAGCCCGCGCGCCTTCTCCAGCGCGCGCGCATTCGCCGCCGGAACGAACAGCGCGGACCGGCGGGGCTTAAACTCCTTCGACAAGGACAAATTCGCCCTCGCTCACCGTCCGGCGTATGGCGCGCGCAGCGGTGTATTCTGGCGAGTTGTAGCAGGCGAGTGCCTCTTCCATGGACGGAAACTCGATCACCACATTGCGGGCGCGCCCCTTGCCTTCCAGCACTTCGGTCCTGCCCCCGCGCGCCAGGAACTTGGCGTTATGGCGCTCGAAGGCCGGTTTGCCAGTCTCGACATATTTCTTGTAGGTCTCCGGATCGCTGACATCGACTCGGGCGATCCAATAAGTTTTTGCCATCTACGCTGCCCTCAATAAGTTGCGGTTAATAAGAGACTCGGCGATCTGCACGGCATTCAATGCCGCTCCTTTGCGAAGATTATCCGATACGATCCAAAGATTGAGACCGTTCTCGACGGTGGGGTCCTTGCGGATGCGGCTGACGAAGGTGGCGTCTTCTCCGGCGCATTCGATCGGCGTGACATAACCGCCATCCTCGCGCTTATCCACCACCAGCACGCCTGGCGCTGCGCGCAAGGCCGCGCGCGCCTTCTCCGCCGTCACCTTCTGTTCGAATTCGATATTGACGGATTCGCTATGGCCGACAAAGACCGGCACCCGCACGCAGGTGGCGGTCACCTGGATGTCGGGATCCAGGATCTTCTGGGTCTCGACCACCATCTTCCACTCTTCCCTGGTGATGCCGGAATCCAGGAAGACATCGATATGGGGTATGACATTGAAGGCGATCTGCTTGGTGAATTCGCTCACTTCGATGGGATCGGCGACGAACACCGCGCGGGTCTGGCGGAACAATTCGTCCATCGCTTCCTTTCCGGCGCCGGACACGGACTGGTAGGTGGAAACCACCACCCGCTTGATGGTGAAGAGATCATGCAGCGGCTTGAGTGCCACCACCAGCTGGGCGGTCGAACAATTGGGATTGGCGATGATGCCCTTGGGAATGTCGTTCAAGGCATCGGCATTGACCTCGGGCACCACCAGCGGCACCTGCCGGTCCATGCGCCAGGCGCTGGAATTGTCGATCACCAGGGCGCCTTGCGCGGCGATCCTGGGCGCCCATTCTTTGGCGATCGCCCCGCCCGCGCTCATCAGCACAATGTCGGTGCCCTTGAAGTCATAAT
>DATHLY010000280.1:0-7316 GCA_035487655.1 Rhizomicrobium sp.
GTTGCGCCATAGCGCTCCGCCAATTGCTTGGGATCGGCATCCTGCAACTGGCCGATCGTGACGATGCCGTCGCGTTCCAGCCGAGCCTGCATCACCTTGCCCGCGCCACGCATGATGCCGACCTTCTTGTCGCGCAGGAAGGATTTGGCTTCCGCCATGCCGATCACGGCAAAGCCGCGCGGCTTGTCCAGCTCGCTGGCCAGCTTGGCCAGGAATTTGTTGCCCGACAGGCCGACGGAGACGGTGATCTGGATCTCGCGTTCGATGCGTAGCGCCAGCGCCGCCATGGTCTGGGCCGGGCTTCGGTGATGGATGCGTTCAGTGCCCGACAGGTCGAGATAGGCTTCGTCCAGGGACAAAGGCTCCACCAGCGGCGTAAGGTCTTGCATCATGCCGCGGATCTGCCGCGCGACTTGGCTGTAGTATGCATGGCGCGGCTTCAGGAATACCGCATGCGGGCAAAGCTTCCTGGCCTGAAATGTCGGCATGGCCGAGCGCACGCCATATTGGCGGGCGATATAGCAGGCGGTGGAAACCACGCCACGCGTCTCGCCGCCGACGATCAGCGGCTTGTCGCGCAGTGAAGGATCGTCGCGTTTCTCGATGGAGGCATAGAAGGCGTCGCAGTCCAAATGGGCGATGGCCAGGTTGTTGAGTTCCGGATGCGCCAGAACGCGGGTCGAGCCACAATTGGGACAAGCCGCATCGGCAACTGCCTCACCAAGGCAATCGCGGCAAAATCCCGGCCATGTCTCTATGCCGGCCACAGCCAAGCTGCTCCACGGACTCCGCTCGAGTCGCCATGCATATTTTTCACGATGCGCGGCGGTCCACCCAGATTGAATCCGTACTTTTCCACCAATGGTGGCAGCTCATCGTAAAGCCGGTCGATATTTGAAAGCCCGCCACCCATTACGATCACATCCGGATCGAGGATATTCACCAATGTCGCCATGGCGCGGGCGAAACGGTCGATCAGCCGGCTGATGGCGGCGCGTTCCTCCGTGCCATCGGATGCGGCGATCTGTTCAGCGCCTGCCTGGCGCCCTGCAACGCGCTGAAAATCCTGAACCAGGCCGGGACCGCTGCACCACACTTCCAGGCAGCCGCGCTTGCCGCAATAGCAAAGCGGTGCGATCGTGACTTCCTCGACAGTGGGCGCGGGCAGGGGAATGTGTCCCCATTCCCCGCCAACACCATGCGCGCCGTGCAATACCTTGCCGTCGATCACCACGCCGCCGCCAACGCCGGTGCCGGCGATGATACCGAAGACAGTGCCGGCGTCCTTGCCTGCGCCATCGCTGGCTTCCGAAAGCGCAAAACAGTTGGCGTCGTTGGCCAGCCGTACTGGTCGACCCAGGACCTGCCCCAGGTCCAGCCTGAGCGGCTTGCCGATCAGGTAAGTCGTGTTGGCATTCTTGATCAGATTGGTCCCGAAACTTTCGCTGCCCGGGATCGCCATGCCGACACTGCCACGCGATCTGGTTTGCGCATCGGCGCCCTGCACAAGTTCCGCGACCGCCCGCAGCAGCGAGTCATAGTCTTTGGGCGTTGCGATCCTGCGACGCAGCGCCACGGCGCCATCCGAGTTGAGGGCCACGATCTCAGTTTTCGTGCCGCCCAGGTCGATGCCGAAACGCATCAGCCAGTTCCCTCCAGCCGATGGCGCGCCAGGTGCACTGCCTCAGGCTCGACCGCCGCGCTTTCGCAGAACCCCAGCAACAGATCTTCATTCGCCAGCAGGAAGTCCAAAACCGCCAATCCCATTTCGGGACCCCCGGCAGAAGCCCTTAAGCCGGGGGCATCGATTCCCGATTGGTCCAGAAAGCGCCGCAATCCTTCCTCCTGTCCAGCCAGCCAGCCCAGGCCTTCCAGGGCCAATATTTCGGCTTTTTCACGGGTTTGCGGGCTCTTCATGGGTGCCATCGTCAAGGGAGCGTTAAGAGATACTCCCTAATACTGGCCAAAACAGCCAGAGCCCCAAGGGGTGCTGGGATTTGACGCGATCGCGCGCCGGAGACTGAAAACATGGACGCCAAAACCAAGACGGTCCTGATTGTGGAAGACAATGAGCTCAATATGAAGCTCTTCCACGATCTGCTGGACGCCCATGGCTACAATATCCTGCAGACCAAGGACGGCATGGAAGCGCTCGACATCGCCCGCGAGCACCATCCCGACCTGATCCTGATGGACATCCAACTGCCGGAAGTCAGCGGCTTGGAAGTGACCAAATGGCTCAAGGAAGATGAGTCCCTCAAGGCCATTCCTGTCGTTGCGGTCACCGCTTTCGCCATGAAGGGCGACGAGGAGGTCATCCGCCAAGGCGGGTGCGAGGCCTATATCTCCAAGCCGATTTCGGTGACCAGCTTTCTGGATACCGTGCGCCGCTTCATCGGGTAACATTGCATGACGGCCAGGGTTCTCGTCGTCGATGACATTCTCTCCAACGTCAAGCTTCTGGAAGCGAAGCTGACGGCGGAATATTTCGAGGTCATCACCGCGTTCAACGGTCTGGAATGCCTCTCCAAGATGGAGCAGACGATCCCGGATATCGTGCTGCTGGACGTGATGATGCCCGGCATGGACGGCTTCGAGGTCTGCCGCCGCATCAAGGCCAATCCCAAGACCGCCCATGTCCCGGTGGTGATGGTCACAGCCCTGGACCAGCCATCCGATCGCGTCGCCGGTCTGGATGCGGGCGCAGACGATTTCCTCACCAAGCCGGTGGACGACGCTGCCTTGTTCGCGCGCGTGCGTTCGCTGGTGCGGCTCAAGATGATGACCGACGAATTGCGCATGCGTGAATCGACCGGCCAGGGCATGGGGCTGATCGATCCGGCCGAGACTTTCACCGAGCACCATCAATCGGGCCGCATCCTGGTGATCGAGGACCGCGCCGAGTCGGTGGCCTGGTTCTCGGGCGCGCTGTCCTCCAACCATCAAGTGGCCTCGGTCGACACGTTCGAAGAGGCGCTGGTCCGGGTCAAAGGCGGGGATTTCGACCTGATCGTGGTGTCGCTGGGCATGCGCGGCTTCGACGGCCTGCGTCTGTGCTCGCAATTGCGCTCGCTGCCAGAAGGCCGCCATGTGCCGATCCTGGTGGTGGTTTCCGATGGTGACCGCCGCAAGCTGACCCAGGCGCTGGAAATGGGCGTCAACGACTATCTCACCCGGCCGGTGGACAAGAACGAGCTGGTGGCGCGGGTGCGCACCCAGTTGCGCAAGAAGCGTTATGCCGATCGTTTGCGCCACAATGTGCAATTGAGCCTGGAAATGGCGATCACCGATCAGCTGACCGGGCTGTACAACCGCCGCTATATGAGCCGGCACCTCGATACGCTCGTGAGCAGCGCCAGAAAGAACGCCCGCCCCCTGGCTTTTGTCATCATGGACATCGACTTCTTCAAGCAGGTCAACGACACCTACGGCCACGACATCGGCGACGAGGTGCTGAAAGAATTCGCCACTCGGATCAGCGCCAATGTGCGCGGGCTGGACTTGGCCTGCCGCTTTGGCGGCGAGGAGTTCGTGGTGGTGATGCCCGATACCGATATGTCCTTCGCCTACAGCATCTCCGAGCGGCTGCGACATTCGATTGAGACCACGCCGGTCAAGATCAGCCGCGCGCCCCATGCGCTGAACATCACCATCTCCATCGGCATCGCCAGTCTGGAAGATGGCGACGCCGGCGCGGAAGCCTTGCTGCGGCGTGCGGATCAAGCGCTCTACAGAGCGAAGAGATCTGGGCGCAATAAAGTCGTCGCCGACGCGGCGTGAACCGCAACCCTCCCCTTGAGGGAGGGTCGAATTTGCGTCAGCAAATTCGGGGAGGGGTAATCCTTGTAACAACCCCACCCCTCCCCGAAAATCTCGCACCGCTCGATTTTCGACCCTCCCTCAAGGGGAGGGTGGGATTCCGCGGCGTTTATTCTTCCTCTTCCTCACCAGTCTCGTCCTCAACCTCTTCGCTTTGCCCTGCCGACATCGCCGCCACCCTGTCAATCACCACCGCCAGCACTTCGGGATCGCGCGCGCCCGCCACCGCCAGCTTTCCGCCGAAGATCATCGCCGGCACGCCGGTGACGCCCATCTCATGGGCAATCTGATCCTCGCGCTCTACCATGGCGCGGTCGGTGTCGCCCTCCAGCATCTCGGCCACTTCCACGCCGTCCATGCCGCACAGATCGGCGATGTCGGCCAAGACGCGGATATCGCCGATATCCTCGCCATTTTCGAAATAGGCGATGAACAGCCGTTCCACCACATCGTCCTGCACACCATTGGCCGCCGCCCAACGTATGAGGCGGTGGGAATCCAGCGTGTCGGGGCGGCGCCGGATGGCGGCGAAATCGAATTCGATGCCGTCCTTGATGCCTTCGGCGGCGATCAGCTTGTGCATTTCCACGATCTTCATGGGATCGTCGCCGAACTTGGCGCGCATGTAAGCCTGGCGGTCCATCCCGCCCGCAGGAATGGTCGGGTCCAGGCGATAGGGGCGCCACTTGATGTTGAAGGCGATGTTGGGACGTAGCGCCATGGCCCGCATCAGCCGCCGCTTGCCGATGAAACACCAGGGGCAGACCGTGTCGGAGATCACGTCTATTTGCATAGCGCAATCTGCATCAGCGAAGGATCTGGCTGGTCATTTCATTTTCGTCAGCCAGCACATGCACGGAGGTAGCCTTGCCCTCGATTTCGGCCGAGGCTGTCACAGGCACCAGCACGTCAATCACGGTCATGCCCGGCGGCGGCGCAGTGGCGAGAAATTCCACCGTCAAGATGTGGCCATCGCCATGCACAATATGCAAGCGCGGCTTGGTCCAACCGCCGGTCGGTACCGCGCCTTTGGCCTGCAGCAGGATCGTGCCGTTTTTCTGGGTGGCGATCAGGCTGTCGATGCGAAAGACGCGCTTCTCGCCCGCCAAGGCGGGTGGTGCCAAGAGCAAAAGGAGTGCGAGGAGGGCGGAAAATTTCATCGCCGGCGACTATAGCCGAGATTGGGGCGGCAAGAAGACGGCCCGGTGCGGCTAGATAGCGAGCTGAATCCAAACTGGCACATGGTCGGATGGCTTCTCGCTGGCGCCCCGAACCTCTTTATCGATGCCGACATTCTTGAGGCGGTCCAGTGCCTGCGGCGACAGCAACAAATGATCGATGCGAATGCCATTGTTGCGCTCCCAGGAGCCGAAATAATCCCAGAAAGTGTAATGCCCACCTTCGGGATGCAGCGCCCGGAAGGCGTCGGTATAGCCCAAATGCTCGATACGCCGCAGCGCCGCCTTGGACTCGGGTTGGAACAGGGCGTCCTTCAGCCAGTTCTTGGGTTTGGCTGCGTCCTTATCTTCCGGGATGATGTTGTAATCGCCCATTAGCACCACCGGCTCTTCGTTCCTAAGCAGCCTTTTGGCGTGCAGGCGCAGTCTTTCAAGCCAGGCCAGCTTGTAGTCGAATTTTGGGCCGGGCCAGGGATTGCCGTTGGGCGCATAGATCGTGGCCAGCCGCACGGTGCCGTTTTCGCCGCCGATCACCGCTTCCAGATAGCGGGCATGATCGTCGGCCTCGTCGCCATGCAGCCGCGGAGTGACATCCTCCATCGGCCGCTTGGAAAGCAGGGCGACGCCATTATAGCTCTTTTGTCCGTGTACGGCGCAATTATAGCCCAGCGCTTCGAATGCCTCGCGCGGGAAATTTTCGTCCACAGTCTTGATTTCCTGCAAGGCCACCACGTCAGGCTGGGCCTGTTTCAGCCAGGTCAGCGCCGGCTCTAGCCGCGCCTTGATAGAGTTGACATTCCAGGTGGCGATCTTCAACGGTCTAACTCATGGCGGCGGGGTTGCGGTTAAAATGCCCGGCTGGTTCGTCGAAAAGCTCGGACGTATTGCCTATACGCCCTTCGCATTTCTCCTGCCATCCGGGCATTTTTCCTCGCAACGGGATTGATATCTACGAATCCGGCCTTAGACCGTGAAGCTGGTGCCGCAGCCGCAGGAAGCGGTGGCGTTGGGATTGTTGACCTTGAAGGCCTGGCCGATCAGGTCGTCGGCAAAATCGATCTCCGCGCCCACCAGGAAATCCAGCGATACCGGATCGATCAGCACTTTGGCGCCGTCCTTTTCCACCACCGTGTCCTCGTCCAGCTGGGCTTCATCCAGGGCGAAGTTGTACTGAAAGCCGGAACAGCCGCCGCCGGTCACCGCCAGCCTGAGCGCGGTCGGCTGGGGCTCGGCCCTGAGGATCTCGGCGATCCTGCGGGCGGCGCGGTCGGACAGGGTAACGGGCAAGGCAGTCATAAAGGTTCCTCAACGGGGTGCCCTTGCAGTATTGGGCGCAGCCTTTATGTAGTCCGCCGCATGGCCGAAACCAAGCTTCCAGGTTTGCCGCAATACCGCCCGGCCGGGCGGCTTTTGGGGCCGGTGGTCAGCCCGCCTGGCCCGCATGCCTGCTATGCCGCACGACCCGAAACCAGTAGGGGCCGCCTTTATCCCGAAACCGAAAGCGCCACCCGCAGCTGCTATTCCAGGGACCGCGACCGCATCATCCATTCCAGCGCCTTTCGCCGGCTCAAGCACAAGACCCAGGTGTTTGTGCAGCATGAGGGCGATTATTACCGCACCCGGCTGACCCACTCGCTGGAAGTGGCGCAATTGGCCCGCAGCTTGGCGCGCACCCTGTCCGCCGATGAAGACCTGGCCGAGACGGTGGCGCTGGCGCACGACCTGGGCCACACACCTTTTGGTCACGCGGGCGAGGAAGCCTTGGACGCGGTGACCAAAGACATTGGCGGCTTCGATCACAATGCCCATGCGCTTAGGCTGGTAAGCAAGCTGGAACACCGCTATGCCGATTTCGATGGCTTGAATCTCACATGGGAGACACTTGAAGGTTTGGTGAAGCACAACGGTCCGCTCGCAGGCCCGTTGCCTGGCCCAATCGCCAGCTTCGATCGCCGTTGGCCGCTGGAGCTCTCCACTTGGCCGGGTTTGGAAGCGCAGCTGGCGGCGCTGGCAGACGACATCGCTTATGTCAGCCACGATATAGACGACGGCTTGCGCGCCGGTCTTTTCAAGGTCCGCGATCTCTTGGATTGGCCGCTGGTGGGCGACCATGTCAAAGGAGTTTTGGAGCGTCATGGTGAGTTGGAACTGTCGCGCTTCATCGGCGAATTGATCCGTACCCTGATCAGCGAGCTGATGGAGGATGTGCTGAATGAAACCCGCGCCAATCTGGAGCGCGGAAATTTTGCCAGCGCCGCCGCGCTGCGCGGAGCGGGCGGGGCGATGGCCGTTTTTTCGCCCTCGCTGTTGGAGCGGGTG
>DATHLY010000281.1:0-2833 GCA_035487655.1 Rhizomicrobium sp.
TGGCGGCCGAATACACGATCGTGATCGTCACCCACAATATGCAACAGGCCAGCCGCGCCAGCGATTTTACCGCCTTCATGTATTTGGGCGAGTTGGTGGAATATGGCGCGACGGAGAAGATATTCACTGCTCCGGATAATAAACGGACGGAGCAATATATCACCGGCAGGTTTGGATAGGCGCGGGTCTTTTGGCCGCCGAGTGCGTCGCGCGTGCTCACGTACGCTGGGTACGCTCCGCGCGCGCTCCTGCTCGGACGGCCAAAATCCCTCGCGCTCGCTTGCGTCGCTTTGGTTAGCGCAGCGAATTTTGGCCCCGGGCCAGGAGCGAGGAGCGATGCGTACAAGACGTACGTGAGCGACGAGCGACGCCGCCAGGGGCCAAAAGACGCGCGCTAAGCGTAATCCGCTGCGACGGTTTCATCCCGCACCGGCGTGCCCACCGTCGCGCGCAGGATCAGGGTCAACAGCCAACTGACCGCCAGATTGACCAGCAGCGCGCTGACCGCAGCGTAACAGGGCACGGTCCATCCGAAGATATGCAGTGGATAGGTCGAGCTTTTGAAAGCCAGTTCGGCCACCATCCAGGTGCCCAGGCCGACGCCCGCCGCCCATCCCGCCAGCAAAGCGCGCGGGTCCAGGCGCACATACAGTCCCAGCAGTACCGCCGGCACCGTCTGGCAGATCCAGATGCCGCCCAACAATTGCAACTGGATGGCATAGGCGGTCTGCAGCTCGAGCACAAAGAACAGCGCTCCAAGCTTGGCGACAAAGGCGATGAACTTGGCCATGCGCGCTTCGGCCTGGGGCGTGCAATTGGGGTTGATGAAATCCTTGTAGATATTGCGGGTGAAAAGATTGCCGCAGGCGATCGCCATGATCGAGGCGGGCATCAGCGCGCCGATGGCGATGGCGGCAAAGGCCAGGCCTGCGAACCATTTGGGGAACATGTGCAGGAACAGCGCCGGCACCGCGAAATTGTTGCCGAAGCTTTTGAAGCCCGCGGCATATTCCGGCATCTGTTTCACGCCCGCGGCTATCGCCATGTAGCCAAGCAGCGCGATCAGCGCCAATGCCACCGAATAGGCGGGCAGCACCATGGCATTGCGGCGAATGACATGGCGGCTGGACGAGGACAGCATCCCGGTCACCGAATGGGGATAAAGGAACAGCGCCAAGAGCGAACCCAGCGCCAGGGTGACATAGGCAAAGCCCGCCCCCAGGCTTCCTTCGGGCGCGGGCGCCAACAGAAGCTGCGACGGCGGCACGGCGGCGAACACCTTGGCATAGCCGCCCAGCTCCGAGGGAATGATGATGATCGCCGCCAGCACGGTGATGTAGACCAACAGGTCCTTGACCACCGCGATCAGGGCAGTGCCGCGCAAGCCGCTGGTATAGGTAAAGGCCGCCAGAACCAAAAACGCCGCCACAAGCGGCACCGAAACGGTGCCGAGCAGCGGCAGGTGCACCGCCCAATCCAGGCCCAGAGCCGCGATCACCACCTGCATGCCCACCAGCTGCAGAGCGATATAGGGCATCACGGCGACCAGCCCCGTCACCGCAATGGCCAGCGCCAGCCCGCGATGGCCGAAGCGCCCGCGCACGAAATCGGCGGCGGTAATGTAGCCATGACGATGCGCCACCGACCAAAGCTTCGGGAACGCCATGAACAGCACCGGATACATCAAGGCGGCATAGGGCACGGCGAAAAAGCCGGCGGCGCCGGCGCCGAACATCAGCGCGGGCACGGCAATGAATGTGTAGGCGGTATAGAGATCGCCGCCCAACAGGAACCAGGTGATCAGCGTGCCGAAGCTCCTGCCGCCCAGGCCCCATTCATGCAGCTGGGACAAATCGCCTGCCCGCCAACGCGAGCCAAACAGGCCCAGAAGCCCGACGAACACAAACAGCACCAGAAAGACGAGGACGGTCACGTTCATCTGCGGCGGCCTTCCTGGTGAAGATAGACCGGCAAAATGCAGCTGGCGGTGAGGAAGATTCCGAAGATCTGCCACCAATAGAAAAAGGGAATGCCGAACAGCGTGGGCTCGATGCGGTTGTAGAACGGCACCCAGACCCAGGCGGCATAGGGGATCAGCAGAAACAGATAGACCGGATGGAATTTCCGGGGCGGCTTGTCTTCGAACATCTAATTCCCCTCACACATTCGCGCGCTCGCGGACGCTACTTTTCCATTGTCGCTCCCGCTCTCGCCGACGCAACTTATCCATTGTCGCTCCCGCTCTCGCGGACGCTACTTATCCATTGTCGCTCCCGCTCTCGCGGACGCAACTTACCATTGTCGCTCCCGCTCTCGCGGACGCTCCGTCATAACAAGCGCCGCGCGGGTTGCAATCCGCGCGGCGCCGGCATCTCTCATTTTCCGGTGCTACTGCGCCGGGGGCGGCACAAAATCCTGGCCTTCGGGCGCCTTGCTGGAGTCCTTGGGCACATAGCGGGTGGTCTTCATCGGACCTTCGCCCACCAGCATCAGGATGCAAGGCCCGGTCTCGGGCTTGGCGCCATCCCAATGGATGGTGTTCTTGATGTCGGTGACATAGGTGCCTGCCGGAATCGGATACATCTTGCTGGGGTCATAATGGGTGCTGGAACTCACCCACCAAGTACCCGATACGACATAGATGTAGCGATCGGTGGAATGGAAATGGGGGCGGGAATTGTGGTCTGGATCCCATTTGATCAAGACGCCATAAATGCCCGGCTTGTTGGGATCGCCAAACAGCGCCGCGGTGTGCTCACCGGTCTCGCCCTTCCAGGGAATATCCTTGCCGAAGATCATCGGGATGTTGCCGGGATCAGGCAGGGGCTGGCCG